>VBCP01000027.1 GCA_005888925.1 Betaproteobacteria bacterium
GTGCCAGATCTTGAAGCCGTTCTCCATCTGGATGATGTAGCCCATCGCCTCGCCCGCCGGATGCGCCTCGGGCTTGCTCGTGGCCGGATTGTTGAAGACGAGGATCGACGAGTGCTCGGCCTTCACTGCCGTGACGGTAATGCCATCAGCCGGCTTCACGGTGCCCGACTTGTTGAAGCGATGGCCCAATTCCGCCGGAATCAGGCCGAGGAAAATGAGCGGCGTCACCATGTCCGCCGGCCCGTACAGCTTCGTCTTGTACATCTTCGCGATCGCCGGAGCGTCGCCGATGTGATCGACGTGCGCATGCGTCACCAGCAGCACGTCGACCTTGCCCAGCTTGGCGAGATCCTTGTACTCCGCCGGCGCCTTCGGCCCCTGCGTGAGCCACGGATCGATCACGATCACCTTCCCGCCCGGCGATTCGATGCGCCAGCTCGCCTGGCCAAGCCAGAGCAGCTTGGTCTTGCCTTGCGCCAACGCGGCGGATGCGCTCGACAGCAGGACCGCAAACGCGAGCACGACCTTGAGCATCGACGAAGTCTTCATGCTTCCTCCTCTAGTGGCAGCGGATTATCCCCGAATCGGCCCCGCGCTAAGCGCCGAGACGGTGCGCGCGATGAATCTGCCTGACGTAAAGGACAAGATGGCCGCGCAGGGCTTGTTCGTCGTCGCCGGCACGGCGGAGGAATTCAGCACCTATCTCAAGGCGGAAGTCTCGAAATGGGCCACGGTGGTCAAGGATTCCGGAGCGAAGGCCGACTGATACCAGCTACGCTCAGGCTTCCGCGGGATCGCTCGTGCGAGTTGCGCTCCGAAGCTTGTCCTGCATGACAAGGTCTACGGCGCGAAGAAAAACGTCGCCCGGCGGGGTTTCCATTCCGTCCAGCCAAGCCGCCAAATGACTCGGGGTTACTAGCAGTCGAAGCGCGAGTTCTTGCTCACCCCCGACAATTTGCACTGCACGACGCAGCGTCTGCACATGAACGCCAGCCACCGTACGTTCCCTCCCCTAGGCGAGCCTGCGCCGCGTACCGTTGTGCGTCAATGATCGTACGAAACCGGACACAACTTCGGCTGCTACAACGGCGCGGCGCGCGGCAGCTGCTTGCCCGGATCGTAGAACGGCAGCTTGGCAACCCGGGCGACGCGGCCGTCGTCTAGCTTGACGCCATCTCCCGGCTTGGCATCCGGCGCGGCAAAGCTGAGCGCAATACGCTTGCCAAGCGTCGGCGAGTCGCACTCGCTCGTGACATGGGCGGACGGAACCTCTACATGCGCCGGGCGGTCGGTGAACTCCAGGCCGACGAGTTTGCGCGATAAGCCGAAGGTCCGTCCCGGATCGCTGACGAGACGCTCGAGACCAAGCTCGCGAGGATTGGCGCGGCCGTCGATCTCGCGGTCGAAGAGCACGTAGCCGGACTCGATGCGCAGGCTGTCCGCAGCGGCGAAGCTGCATTCGCGCAGGCGGTCGTCGCCGGCCTCGAGGAGGGCCTTGCGCAGCGCCATCTCCCTCGGCGCGGGTAGTACCAGCTCGTAGCCAAGCTCGCCGCTGTAGCCGAGGCGCGCGACGAGCATTTTGTGTATGTCGACGAAGTGGAAATAGCGCAGGTGCTGGATGGTATCGGCGCCGATGAGATGAGCCAGGATGGCGCCGCTCGCGGGGCGGCGGCCGGTGAAGAGCCACCAGCGGTCGGCGCCCATGTTCCACACGGTGGCGTCGTTGAAGACGCTGCCGTCGTCGTTCAGGAGCAGCGTGTAGGCGGCGCGGCCGGGTTCGATGTCGGTGAGGCGGCGGGATTGCAGGCGATCCAGGGCGGCGGCGCCGCTGAATTCGAAAAGGCCCATGAACGAGAAATCGAACAGGCCCGCGGCGCGGCGGGTGGCGAGGTGCTCTTCGTGCGGGTTCACAGGGAGCGCAGCAGCAGAAAGCCGCCACTGACGATGCATAGCGCGCCGGCGAGGCTGCGAAGGACGAGCGCGCTCGCGACGTGGGCGAGGCGGACGCCGATCACCAGGCCAATGAGTTCAAAAACGGTGACCAGGGCGGCGATGCGGAAATCGATGAAGCCGTGGCGCAGGTTGCCGATGGAGCCGGAGGTGGCGGCGATGATCTGCAGCACCTGGCTCGTCGCGACGGCGGCCAGCGGGGCGTAGCCGAGGATGACCATCAGCGGAACGGAGAAGAGCGGACCGCCCGCGCCCGAGAAGCCCGAGCCGAAGCCCGAAGCGGCGCCGACGACGCTGAGGAGGATCTGCTCGCCCGAGCCGCCGCGGCCGTCGCGGCGACGGGCGGTGATTTTCAGGGGAGCCAGGACGTAGAGGCCGGCGGCCACGATGATGAGAGCGATGACGATGCTGAGCGGGCGCGGGTCGACGAGCGCCGCGGCGGAGGCGCCGAAGTAGCCGAGAGCGATGGCGCCCGCGCAAACGGGCACGACGATGCCCCAGTCGATGCTGCCGCGGCGCGTGTAGAGCCAGGTGCCGAGGATCCCGGTGAAGACGAAAGTGAAGAGCGAGGTGGCCGCGGCCTGGTGGATCGAGAGGCCGCCAAAGAGCGCGAGGAACGCGACCATCAGCACGCCGCCGACGCCGACGGTGCCGATCAGGAGACCGACCAGCGTGGCGATCGCTGCGAGGAGAAGGCTCGAGATCAGCCTGCGGCGAAGGCGACCAGCTCGCTCGTCAGCAGCACGGCGAGCTTCTTCATCAGCGCGTAGCCGAGCGCGCTGTCGCTCTCGATGAGGGTATTGAGCGCGCTGCCGTCGATCGCGACGACTTCGCAGGGCGTGAGGCAGTAGGCGGTGGCGATACGTCGCTCGTGTCCCTCGACGAGCGGCGCCCAGCCGAACACCTCGCCGCGCCGGATGATGTCGCCCGCCGAGGTCTCGCGCTTGCCGAGGCCGAGGGTGAAGCGGACCATGCCTTCGGCGAGCACGTAGAAGTCATCCACCGCATCGCCGATCGCGTAGATGCGCGTGTCCTGCGGGAAGCTGCGCATGCGNNTTCGTCAGCCCGGAAAAGAAGCGCGCCTCCCCCAGCAGGGCGGCGACGTGCAGGTTGGCGACGACGCCGCTCAACCTACTTGCGCCGGCCGCCGGCCATCATCTGCTTGAAGCGCGCGAGCTCGTCTTCCTTCATGAACACGGTGTGCTCGGTCCCGGGATACTTGCGCGCGCGCACGTCGTCGCGGTAGTCGGACAGGCCCTTCTCGATGATCGGCACCAGGTCGACGTAGATCTTCGAATGCCGCGGCGTGTGCGCCTCGTAGAGGTGGAAGAGATCCGAGCCGATGATGTGCACGCCGTGGGCGCGGTTGCCGGCGCCGAGCGACACCACCGGCACCGGCAGCGTCGCGGCGAGGTGCTCGCAGACCTCCGAGGTCGTCACCTCGCACATGATCGAGAAGCAGCCGGCATCGACCATCGCCCAGGCATCGTCAATCAGTTCCTTGGCGCGCTCCGCGGTCTTGCCCTGGGCGAAGAAGCCGCCGAGCTGCGGCATGCGCATCGGCGTGATGCCGATGTGGCCCTGCACCGGGATGCCCGCTCTGACGATCGCCTCGATGTACTTGGCGTGGTGCTGGTTGCCTTCGCACTTCATCACCTCGGCGCCGCCCTGCGAGACGTACTTCGCGGCGTTGTCGACCGCCTGCTGCGCCGAGAGGTGGAAGCTCATGTAGGGCATGTCGACCATGCGCAGGCCGTATTTGGAGCCGCGCTTGACCGCCTGGGCCATGAACATCACTTCTTCGAAAGAGAC
>VBCP01000254.1 GCA_005888925.1 Betaproteobacteria bacterium
GGCCATGCCGTCGTTCGCGAGGCGCGCGAGCTCGGGCGTTTCCTCCGGCGTCCCCAGAAACTCGATCGCCGGCATCGACAGCGTCAGCACCTGCTGGTAGCCCGGCCAGCGCTTCATCATCTTGATGCGCTTGTCGAGGTCCCACAGCACCGGGATGTGCATCCAGCGCTTGAGCGACGCCGCGAGGCCGGGATTGCCCTCGGCGATTTTCTTCATCCGCTCGAAATACTCGAGCGGAAAGATGTGCGGAAAGATGTCCAGCTTTCGTTCGGCCATATGCGTCCCTAATTCTGTACAACGTCCGTAATGGGGTCAGAGCAATTTTCCTGAAATAACTGTTACCGGAAAATTGCTCTGACCCCTTTTCTTTAATCCAGCTTGGCGCCGGAGGCCTTGACCTTTTGCGCCGCGAGCTCGCGGTCCTGGCGCAGGTAGGCGGCGAACTGCTCGGGCGTGTCGCCGACCGGCTCGAAGCCGAGGTTGTTCAAGTATTTCTCGCGGAATTCCGCCGTGTTGACGATCCTGGCCGATTCGGCAGCGAACCTCGCGATCATCTCGCGCGGCGTGCCGGCGGGCGCGGCGAGGCCGAAATAGAACGAGGCATCGAAGTTCGGGAAGCCCGCCTCGGCGAAGGTCGGCACATCGGGAATGAGCGCGTTGCGCGCCTTGCCCGAGGTCGCGAGCCCCCTCATCTTGCCGGCCTTGAGCATCGGCGCGGCGCCGCCGATCACGGCAAACATCACATCCAGGCGGCTGGTCACGATGTCCTGCAGGCCCTGCACCAGGCCCTTGTACGGCACGTGCTGCATGTCGAGGCCGTTCTGCGTGTTGAACCACGCCATGGCGAGGTGATTCACGCCGCCGGCGCCGACCGAGCCGTAGTTCAGCTTGCCGGGGTTCTTCTTCGCGAAGTCGACGAGCTCGCGCGCCGTGGCTGCGGGAAAGTCCGGCCGCGCGACCAGCATCAGGTTGGCGTTCACCAGCCGCGACACCGGCGCGAAATCCCTGACCGGGTCGTACGGCAGCTTGGAATACAGATAACCGTTGAGCGAGAACACCGCGTCGGAGGCGAGCAGATAGTTGTAGCCATCGGGCGGCGACTTGGCCACGTCCTGCGCGGCGATGATCTCGTTTGCGCCGGGCTTGTTCTCGACCACGATCTGCTGGCCCCAGGCGTCGTTCAGCTTCTGCCCGAGCCCGCGCACCAGCAGATCGGCAGGACCGCCCGCGGTATAGGGCACCACGACCCTGATGGGCTTGGACGGATACGCCTGCCCGAATGCCGAGCCGGCGGCGAACATCATCAATAGAGCGACAAGCCTCACGTTGCCTCCGAGTAATCCAATAGCTTGACCTTGTAATCCGAGCGCGGCAGCGCCTGCGGCGCCACCATGCGCACCTCCGGCGTGAAGAGCAGCACGCTGCGAATCTCTTTGGCGATGCTCTCCGCAAGCGCAGCCTCGCCTTCCACCAGCACCGGCAGCGGCGGCTCCTGCTTCACGCCCTTGCGCCGCGGGCGGATCAGGATTGCGCCCGTGACCTGCGGCTGGAAGCGCGCCACCACCTCGCGCACGGCCGACGGAAAGACGTTGACGCCGCGCACGATCAGCATGTCGTCGGTGCGGCCGATGCAGCGTGCGCGCAGCGATGTCTTCCCGCACTGACATCTGGAGACCCAAACCTGGGCGTGATCCCGGCTGCGAAAGCGCAAGAGCGGCGCCGCCTCGCGCGCGAGGTGCGTATAGACCAGCTCGCCGGTGGCGCCGTCGCTCATCTGCTTTTGAGCACCGGTCTCTGGATCGATCAGCTCGACGTGGACGAATTCCCCGGCGGAAAAGTGCATCCCGGCCTGCTCGGCGCACTCGCCCCAGAGCGACGCCGCGATGTCGCCGATGCCCATGATCTCGTAGACCTTGGCGTCCCAGGCGCGCTCCAGCTTGCGCCGAAAACCCTCTTCGCCGCCGCCGGGCTCGCCGCCGACGATGATGCGCTTGACCGGCGCGAGCGATACGCCCTTCACCGCGGCCACCTCGGCGACGTGCAGCGCATAGGAGGGCGTGCAGCCGAGCGCCTCGGGCCGCAGTTTCTCTATCGCCGTAAGCAAACGCTCGGTGTTGCCCACGCCAACGGGGATATGCACGCAGCCGATGGCCTCGAACGCCGCCAGCGAAGCGCCGGCGACGAAGGGACCGGCGCCGTAAGTGGTGACCACCCGCTCGCCGGCCTTTAGACCATTGCACGAGTAGGTGCGCCGCCCGATCTCGCGCCACTGCTCGACGTCGTTCCTGGTCAGCGGAATGTAGAGCGGCGTGCCGCTCGTGCCGCTGGTGGAGTAGATGCGCGCCGCCTGCGAGATGTCGATCGCCGCGTGCGCGCCGAGCGGCGGCTGTGCGGCCTGGCTCGCGCGCAATTCGTCCTTCTCGGTGAACGGCAGCCGTGAAATGTCCGCGAGTCCGCCCACGTCCTGCGGTGAAACGAACCCGGCGGCGGCGAGCTTTTCACGGTAAAACGGGGAGCGCTCGTAGAGCCGCGCGACCTGCTTCCGATACAGCTCGTCGCTCGCCATGGGCCGCGAAACATACCATAGGCTCATAGGGAAATGAGGTCCCCACCGGCGGTCGATTTGCAGTCGCACGTGCTGCGCGGCGTCCTATGGATGCTCGGCGCCGTGCTCTCCTTCGCCGCCATGGCGGTCGCGGTGCGCGAGCTGCAGCGCCACATGGGCTCGTTCGAGATCCTGCTCCTGCGCAGCATCGTGATGCTGGCGATCGTCGGAGTGATGATTGCGAAGTCCGGAACCGCGGCGGTGCGCACGCAGCGCCTCGGGCTTCACGTGCTGCGCAACACGCTGCACTTCGCGGGGCAGTACTTCTGGGTCTACTCGATCGGCGCGCTCGCGCTCGCCACCGTGTTCGCCATCGAATTCACCATGCCGGTGTGGACCGCGCTGCTCGCGGCGATGTTCCTGGGCGAGCGTCTGAACCAGGGCCGCATCGTGCAGCTGGTGCTCGGCCTCGCCGGCGTGCTCATCATCCTGCGGCCGGGCGCGGGCTTCTTTCAGCTCGCGGCGCTGGTGATGATCCTGGGCTCGATGTGCTACGCCGCGACCATGGTCTGCACCAAGCGGCTCTCGGCGACCGACTCGCCGCTCGCGGTATTGCTATGGATGTCCGTGGTGCAGATGCCCATCGCCCTGGTCGCCGCCGCGACCCAGTGGACCGCGCCGCTCGCGGTCGATGCACCGTGGATCCTGGCGATCGGCACCGGCAGCTTCACCGCGCACTACTGCATGACGCGCGCGATGACGCTCGCCGACGCGACGGTGGTGGTGCCGATCGACTTCATCCGCCTGCCGCTGATCGCGGTGGTCGGCGCGCTGTTCTACGCCGAGCCGTTCGATCCGATGGTGATCGTCGGCGCGGCGGTCATCTTCGTCGGAACGTACTACAGCCTGAGCCGCGACAAGCGCTGAGCGAGACTAGCCCGCGCCGCCGGCCAGCGGCTCGAGCAGCTCGAGCAGCTTCTGCGGCTCGAAGGGCTTGAGGCAGTAGTGCTTGAAGCCGACCAGGCGGCCGAGCATCTCGTCGGTCTGCCCGGTCCATTTGCCGGAGATGGCGATCAGCATCGGCGTGTCGTCGCCGTAGGCGTGGCGCAGTTCCTGCGCGATCGCGAAGCCGCTCTTCCCCGGCATCTCGATGTCGAGGATCACGGCGTCGGGTCTGTCGGCCTCGACCGCGCGGAGCACATCGTCGCCGCGATAGACGCCGCGCACGTGGTGTCCCTCGTCGCGCAACACGGCGGTGAGGGTAAGCACGGTGTCGCGCTCGTCATCGGCCACGATGACGTTCAGCGCGCGACGCCGCGGCTGCGCGCGCTCTGACAGATTCTTATCGACTCGTTGGCTGACCACCGCGGCGAATGATACTCATGTAACGCAAGTCTTGCAGGCTGACACATGCAAATGACACCCTCGACCGCCCCTCGCATCGAGTACGCCGGCAGCTTGTAGTACAAACTGCGATAGCGAACGCTGTCACCCCACGCTGCTGCTCTCTTGGCCGATATGAGTCTCCGAATCCTCGAGGAAGACGGCCCCACCGCGTGCGCACATTGGACGACGGCGGCGCAGTCGTGCCCGCCGTGGAGGAATTCGAGCCCAATGTCTGCATTCTGG
>VBCP01000253.1 GCA_005888925.1 Betaproteobacteria bacterium
AGAGCGAATGCTCCAGCACGCGCGACTGGGCGTTGGAGCGATAGAGCACCGCCATGTTCGTCAGGCGCGTGCCGTCGCGCGCCAGCGCCTGCACTTCTTCCACGATCCAGCGCGCCTCGTCGGTGTCCGATTCACCTTCGAATACGCGCACCGGCTCGCCTTTGCCCGCCGCGGTCCAGAGGTTCTTGCCCAGACGGTTGCGGTTGTTGGCGATGAGCGCGTTGGCCGCGTCGAGGATATTGCCGCGCGACCGGTAGTTCTGCTCGAGGCGCACCACGCGCGCCACCTTGAACTCGCGCTCGAAGTCGCCCATGTTGCCGACGTGCGCGCCGCGGAAGGTGTAGATCGACTGGTCATCGTCGCCGACGCAGAAATATTTCGCGCCGGCGCCGCCGAAAAGCTTGAGCCAGCGGTATTGCAGCCGGTTGGTGTCCTGGAACTCGTCGACCAGGATGTGCTGGAAGCGCTGCGCATAGTGCTCGCGCAGGATTTCATTCCGCTTCAGGAGCTCGTAGCTGCGCAGCAGCAGCTCGGGAAAGTCGACCACGCCCTCGCGCTGGCACTGCTCGTCGTAGGCGGCATAAAAGTCCGCCATGCGCCGCGTGTTCTCGTCGGTGACTGGCACATCGCGGGCGCGCACGCCTTCTTCCTTGTTGGCGTTGATGAACCATGCCAGCTCGCGATGCGGAAAGCGCTCGTCGTCGATGTTCAGGCTCTTGGCGAGCCGCTTGACCAGCGCGAGCTGGTCCTGGGAGTCGAGAATCTGGAACGCGGCGGGCAGCCCGGCGTCGCGGTGATGGGCTCGTAGCATGCGATTGCACAGGCCGTGGAAGGTGCCCATCCACATGCCGCGTGGGTTGACGGGTGACATGGCCGTGAGGCGGGTAAGCATCTCGCGCGCCGCCTTGTTGGTAAATGTCACCGCGAGAATCCTGGCGGGCACCGTGCGCCCGCCCTTGATCAGCCAGGCGATGCGCGTGGTAAGCACGCGCGTCTTGCCGCTGCCGGCGCCCGCGAGGATCAGCGCGTGCTCATCCGGCAGGGTGACGGCGGCTAGCTGCTCCGGGTTGAGGTGCTCGAGATGAAGCGACAAAGCCCCTGAATTATAGGGCGCGCCTCAGCCGGAAATTTTCGGCTCGGTGATGCCGAACTTGCCGCGCAGCTGGTTGGCGAGCGCGTTCGCTTCGGCGCGCGAAGGCAGCTGCCGGATGCGCACGACGTAGACCAGCTTCTCGGCCTGCTTCACCGGCCAGATCTCCGCCGGGTAGCCGGCGTTGCGCAGCTCGTCGTAGAGCGCGAGCGCGGTGTTCTGCTCGTCGGCGGTGGCGAGGAGCACGCTGAAGCGGCCGCCGCGGCGCGTGATGCCCTTGCCCGCCTGCAGCTCGGTCTCCGCCGACCATTGCTCGAGCTGCGCCTTCTCCACCGTGCCGATGGGCTGCGCCTTGCCTTCGATGCGCCGGTAGAACTGCAGCGGCTGGTTCATGCTCACCGCCGGCTCGCCTTCGGCGACGACCTCGATCTCGCCTTCGATCAGGCAGACGATCTCATTGCCCTGGCGCGAGCGCCCCCAGAGATCGGTGCCGCGGATCCCGGCAGTGACCTGCGCGGCGCGGATGCTCACTTCGCGCTTGCGGGTTTTCGCCGCGAGGTCGGTGGTGAAACGGAAGGCACCTTCGAGCACGTTGAGCGCGGCCTTGAAGAGCTCGCGCGCGGGACTCAGCTCGGCGAAGCGCAGCTGTCCGTTCTCGCCGAGCTTGACCGAGCTGCCGTCGGCGAGCTTGACGAGCAGGCGCGAGCCCGCGCCGGTGACGACCTGGTCGCCAGCGCGCAATTCCATCCCGGGAATGATCGGCACGCGGCGGCCGGCGCGCTCGACCCATGCCGGCATCTGCACGCCTTCGATGGTCGCGGCGACTTGCGCGAGCGCCGTCTCGATCGGGAGAAGCAACGTGGTGGCGACCACCAGGAGCAGCGATTTCATCGGGCCTCCCGCCCTATAATTCCGCGCTTCCATGCAAGACGTTTACGATCCGCTGGCGGTAGAGCGCGAAGCTCAGGCTTACTGGGAGAGCCGGCGCTCGTTCCACGTCGGGGAAGATCCGTCGAAACCGAAGTTCTACTGCCTGTCCATGTTCCCTTATCCCTCGGGGAAGCTGCACATGGGGCACGTGAGGAACTATACCATCGGCGACGTTCTCACCCGGTACTACCGGATGCGCGGATACAACGTGCTGCAGCCGATGGGCTGGGACGCGTTCGGCCTGCCCGCCGAGAACGCCGCGATGGCGGCCAAGGTGCCGCCGGCGAAGTGGACCTACAGCAATATCGCGACCATGAAAGCGCAGCTGAAGAGCCTCGGCTTCGCGCTCGACTGGCAACGCGAGCTCGCCACGTGCCGCCCCGATTACTACAAGTGGAATCAATGGCTCTTCACGCGGCTGTTCCGCAAAGGCATCGCCTATAAGAAGACCGGCGTGGTGAACTGGGATCCGGTCGACCAGACGGTGCTCGCCAACGAGCAGGTGATCGAAGGCCGCGGCTGGCGCACCGGCGCGCTGGTCGAGAAGCGCGAGATTCCGATGTACTTCCTGCGCATCACCTCGTACGCGGAAGAGTTGCTTGCCGCGCTGGATCAGCTGCCCGGCTGGCCCGAGCAGGTGAAGCTGATGCAGAAGAACTGGCTCGGCAAATCCGAGGGCGTACGTGTCGGCTTCCCGTATGAGCTCGACGGCAAGAGCGAGACGCTGTGGGTGTTCACCACGCGCGCCGATACGCTGATGGGCGCGACGTTCTGCGCGGTCGCAGCCGAGCATCCGATCGCCGAGTTCGCCGCCCGCAAGGATGCGAAGGTCAGGGCGTTCGTCGAAGAGTGCAAGAAGGGCGCGGTGATGGAAGCCGAGCTCGCGCAGCTCGAGAAGAAGGGCGTGCCGACGGGCATCACGGTGACGCATCCGCTCTCCGGCGAGAAGCTGCCGGTGTGGGTGGCGAATTACGTGCTCATGGGCTACGGCGAGGGCGCGCTGATGGCGGTGCCGGCGCACGACGAGCGCGACTTCGAGTTCGCGCACAAGTACGGCCTGCCGATCAAGCCGGTGATCCGCCACCCGCTCGGTGAGCGCGTCGATCTGCCGTGGCGACCTGAATACGCCGAATACGGCGTCTGCATCAACTCCGGCAAATACGATGGGCTGCCGTACCAGGCGGCGGTGGAAGCCATCGCCGCCGATCTGCAGAAGAAGGCGCTAGGCGAAAAGCAGGTGCAATGGCGGCTGCGCGACTGGGGCATTTCCCGCCAGCGCTACTGGGGCTGCCCCATCCCGATCGTGCACTGCGCCTCTTGCGGCGACGTGCCGGTGCCCGACGAGCAATTGCCGGTGAAGCTACCGGAGCATCTCGTGCCCGACGGCACCGGCAATCCGCTCGCCAAGCTGCCCGCGTTCTACGAGACCCAGTGCCCGAGCTGCAGCCGGCCGGCGAAGCGCGAGACCGACACGATGGACACGTTCGTCGACTCGTCCTGGTACTTCGCGCGCTTCTGCTGTCCCGGCCAGGACCACGCCATGGTCGACGAGCGCGCGCAGTACTGGATGGCGGTCGACCAGTACATCGGCGGCATCGAGCACGCCATCCTGCACCTGCTCTATTCGCGCTTCTTCCAGCGCCTGATGCGCGATGAGGGGCTGATCCCGGAGGTCGCCGAGCCGTTCACGAATCTGCTTACGCAGGGCATGGTGCTCGCCGAGTCGTACTACCGCGACGTCGACGGCCGGCGCGAATGGATCAATCCGGCCGATGTCGTGGTGGAGCGCGACGACAAGGGCCGCATGGTTTCGGCGATGACACAGGATGGCGTCCCGGTCGTCTACGACGGGCTGGGAACCATGTCGAAGTCGAAGAACAACGGCGTCGACCCGCAGGCGCTGATCGACAAGTACGGCGCCGATGCGGCGCGGTTCTACGTCATGTTCGCTTCGCCGCCGACCAACACGCTCGAATGGAGCGACGCCAGCGTCGAGGGCTCGTACCGTTTCCTGCGCCGCGTGTGGACCTATGCGTCGCGCTTTTCCCACCGCAAGGGCGCGCCCGGGAGCGCCAGCAAGGCCGCGCGCTTCGAGATCCACTCGGTGCTGAAGCAGGCGAACTACGACCTGCAGAAGTTCCAGTTCAATACCGTGGCCTCGGCGTGCATGAAGATCCTCAACGTGCTGGAGCGCCTGCCTGAAGAGGACAGCGCCACCGACGAGGAGGGCGTGTCGATCCTCATCCGCCTCCTCTCGCCGATCACGCCGCACATCGCGCATCACCTGTGGCGCGAGCTCAAGTTTGGCGAGGATGTGATGCGCGCGCCCTGGCCCGAGCCCGATCCGGCGGCGCTCGAGCAGGACGAGGTCGAGCTCGTGGTGCAGGTGAACGGCAAGCTGCGCGGCTCGATCAAGGTGCCGAAGGCCGCCGGTCGCACGGAAATCGAAGAGCTGGCGCGCGCCAATCCGAACGTGCAGCGCTTCGTCGCCGGCCAGAACGTGAAGAAGGTGGTCGTCGTGCCAGGGCGGCTGGTGAATCTTGTCGTCTAGGCTTGCGCTGATCCCGCTGCTCCTGGTGCTTGCCGCTTGCGGGTTCCATCTGCGCGGCAGCGCGGCGGTGCCGTTCCAGACGCTCTATATCCCGAACGCCAAGACCGGCATCGCGCTCGAGCTCAAACGCAACATCGAGGGGGGCACCAACGCCAAGGTGGTCGACGATCCGAAGGCCGCCGACGCGATACTCGAGCTTTCCGGCGAGGCGCGCGAGAAAATCATCCTGTCGCTCACCGGCACCGGGCGGGTGCGCGAATTTCGCCTGCGCTACGGCGTGAACTACCGCGTGCACGACGGCAAGGGCGGCGAGTACGTGCCGCTGAGCAAGCTGCTGCTCTCGCGCGACGTGACCTACAACGATGCCGAGATCCTGGCGAAGGAAGCGGAGGAGCAGCTCCTGTTCCGCGACATGCAGAGCGACATGGTGCAGCAGGTGCTGCGCCGGCTCGCCTCGGCCGAGCGCCCGAAGCCCAAGGTCCAGTAGATGCAGGTCCGCGCGGGCGAGCTCGACGCCCAGCTGAAGAAGTCGCTGCTGCCGGCGTATGCCATACATGGCGACGAGCCGTTGCTCGCGATGGAAGCCGCCGACGCAGTGCGCGGCGCGGCGCGCCGCGGCGGCTTCACCGAGCGCGAAGTGCTCGAGCCCGGGCGCGGCTTCGACTGGAGCGAGTTCACCCATGCCACCGGCAGCCTGTCGCTCTTCGCGGCGAAGAAGATCGTCGAGCTGCGCCTGCCGACCGGCAAGCCCGGCCCGCAAGGCAGCGCGGCGATCGCCGCCTATTGCGAGCGTCCGAGCGAGGAGCAGCTGCTGCTCGTGACGCTGCCGCGGCTCGATCGCACGGGACAGGGGTCGGCGTGGTTCAACGCGCTCGCGCGCCTGGGCGCGGTGGTCGACGTCTGGCCGCTCGACCGCTCGCGGCTGCCGGCGTGGCTCGGCGAGCGGCTCGCGCGCCAGAAGCAGCGCGCGCCGCGCGAAGTGCTCGAATTCCTGACCGAGCGCGTCGAGGGCAACCTGCTCGCCGCGCACCAGGAGCTGCAGAAGCTCGCGCTGCTCGCGCCCGAGGGCGAGCTCGCGCTCGACACGGTGCAGGACGCGGTGGCGAGCGTCGCGCGCTACGACCCTTAGAGGGCGAGCAGCCGACGTTCGTGCTGTTCGTGATCTCGAGCGCGCTCTTCGCCCTCCAAGAGGGCAGTGCCGAACGCATCTTCAACCGGTCGCTGCGCCGCGCGGTCGAAAGCGCGATGCGGCGCGTTGCTCCTAAGCGCATCGACGCTGCGATCTCCGATGCCGCCGCAATCGACCGCGCGATCAAAGGCGTGGGCGAAGGCGATGCCTGGCAGGCGTTCATTCGCCTTGGGCTAAAATTGGCCGATGGATCAAAAGGTTGACGTAGCTGCGCTAGTGCGCGAGCTCGGTGCCGCCGCCCGCAGCGCCTCGCGGGAGCTGGCGCGCGCGTCGACCGAATCCAAGAACCGCGCGCTCGGCGCGATGGCGGCCGAGATCCGCGCCGGAGCCCGCGCGATCCTCGCGGCGAACGCAGGCGACGTGGCGCAGGCTCGCGCGGACGGGGGCGACGCGGCGTTCATCGATCGGCTCACGCTTACACCGGAGCTCGTCGAGCAGATGGCGCAAGGCGTCGAGCAGGTGGCCAAGCTGCCGGACCCGGTGGGCGCGATCACCGAAAGGGCGAAGCAACCGAGCGGCATCGAGGTGGCGCGCATGCGCGTACCGCTCGGCGTGGTGGGGATCATCTACGAGTCGCGGCCGAACGTGACCGCCGACGCGGCAGCACTTTGCGTCAAGGCGGGCAACGCGTGCATCCTGCGCGGCGGCTCCGAGGCGCTCGAGTCGAATCGGGCGATCGCCGCCTGCGTGCGCGCCGGACTGAAGAGCGCGCGCCTGCCGGAAGCCGCGGTGCAGCTCGTCGGCATCGCCGACCGCGCCGCCGTCGGCGCGCTGGTGCGCCTGCGCGAGTACGTCGACATCATCGTGCCGCGCGGCGGCAAGGAGCTGATCGAGCGCCTGTCGCGCGAGTCGCAGATCCCGATGATCAAGCACCTCGACGGCGTGTGCCATGTCTATGTCGATGATCAGGCCGACGCCGATATGGCGGTGCGCATCGCCGACAACGCGAAGACGCAGCGCTACGGCACCTGCAATACGATGGAAACGCTGCTGGTGGCCGAATCCATCGCGCCCGCGGTCTTGCCGCGCATTGCCGCCATCTACGAAGGCAAAGGCGTGGAGATGCGCGCCGACGCCGACGCGCGCCGGTTCGTTCCCGGGGCGAAGGCGGCGACCGAGGGCGACTACTACACCGAGTGGCTCGCACCGGTGGTGTCGATCCGGGTGGTGAAAGGGCTGGATGAAGCGATCGAGCACATCGCGAAGTACGGCTCGCAGCACACCGACGCCATCGTCACCGCCGATGCGGCGCGCGCCGAGCGCTTCCTGCGCGAGGTCGACTCCGCATCGGTGATGTGGAACGCGTCGACGCGCTTTGCCGACGGTTACGAGTACGGCCTGGGCGCCGAGATCGGCATCTCCACCGACAAGCTGCACGCGCGCGGGCCGGTCGGCCTGGAAGGCCTCACCACGCAGAAGTTCGTGGTGCTGGGCCACGGCGAGGTCCGCAACTGAAGTTGGGGATTCTCGGCGGCACGTTCGATCCGGTCCACAACGCGCATCTCGCGATCGCGAAGACGGCGCTGCAGAGCCTCGGGCTCGCGAAGGTACTGTGGATACCGACGGGCAAGCCCGGCTACCGCAAGCCGCCGGTGGCCAGCGCGTTCGATCGCATCGCCATGCTCGCGCTCGCGGTCAAAGACGAAGCGGATTACGAGATCGATTCGCGGGAGCTCGCCTCGAGCGCATCGCCCTACACCGTGGATACGCTGACGGCGCTGCGAGCCGAGCGCCCCGAGGACGAGTTCTACCTGTTGCTCGGCGCCGACCAGCATGCGAGCTTGCGCGGCTGGCACCGGCCGGCCGAGCTGAGGCGCCTCGCCCGCATCGCCGTGTTTACACGGCCGGGCTACAGCGTCGAGCGCGGCGACGCGATCGTTGTGCCGATGTCGCCGCTTGCGATATCCGCGAGCGATATCCGCGCGCGCGCCGCGCGCGGCGAGAGTCTCGAGGGCCTCGTGCCGAGCGCCGTCGCGAAATACATTGCCGAGAACAGGCTCTACCGCTAATGGACATCCGCAAGAAGCAGCGCGTCGTGCTCGAAGCGCTCGAGGACATCAAGGGCCGCGACATCCTGGTCTACAACACCGCGCGCATGCCATCGATGTTCGAGCGCGTGGTGATCGCGAGCGGCGATTCGACGCGACAAGTCAAAGCACTGGCCGACAACGTGCAGGAGAAGGTGCGCGAGAACGGCGCGCGCGTCTACGGCGTCGAGGGCGAGGCGAACGGCGAATGGGTGCTGGTCGATCTCGGCGACGTCGTCGTGCACATCATGCATCCGACGGTGCGCGACTTCTACAACCTCGAGGAAGTGTGGGGCGGCAAGCCGGTCACCATTACGAGACATGCCACACGGGCGGCGACGAAGAAGCCCGCGGCGAAAAAGCGCGCACGTGGCAAGGCTTCGCGTCCTCGCCGTAAGCGCTAGGCTGCCCGCCTGGGCCGAGACCGCCTGCGCCGACTACGCCCGGCGCATGCCCAAGGGCTACGACGTAGAGCGCATCGCCGTGAAGAACGAGAGCCGCTTGCGCGCCGCTCTCCCCAAGGGCGCACGCGTCATCGTGCTGGATGAGCAGGGCCGCGAGCTCACCACCGCGCAATTCGCCAAGCTGCTGCAGGCGCCGAGCGCATTCGTCATTGGCGGAGCCGATGGACTGTCTGCGGCGACCAAGGGCGAAGCCGATAGCGTGCTCAGGCTCTCGGCGCGACTTTGCTCACTGGTCACCCCTACCATCGCGAATAGAATCGGCCCATGGCCGGCCCGGTAGAACGCGGCATTTACCTCGCCTCGCGCAGCCCGCGGCGGCGCGAGCTGCTGTCGCAGATCGGCGTGCGCTTTCACCTGCTCTTGTTCCGCGCGCGGCCCGGCGAGGGGCCCGACGTCGACGAGATCTCGATGCCGGGCGAGCTGCCCGACCTGTACGTGGAACGCATGGCGCGCGCGAAGGCCGAGGCCGGCTGGCGGCGCATGCTGCAGCGGAACCTGCCGTTCGCGCCGGTGCTCGCCGCCGACACCACCGTCGAGCTCGACCGCAAGATCTTCGA
>VBCP01000258.1 GCA_005888925.1 Betaproteobacteria bacterium
GCATCACCAGGAGGTTCAGTTTCTCGTCGATGAACAGGTCACGCGTCTTGACGAGCTGGCGCACCATGTTGGCGGTCTGCTTCACGTCGGCGTTGGCGAGGTAGAAGCTGCGCACCACGAGATCCTTGTAGTCGCGCGTCTTCGCCGGGGTGTTCGGATAGATCAGGATGGTGTTGTCGTTCAGCACCTTGCGGTCGAGCTGGTTGGTCACCAGCACGAAGCGGATCACTTCCTCGATGGTGGTGTCGCGCACGAACACGGTGGTCCTCGCGTCGGGCTGCACGTCCTTGTCGAAGATGAAGTTGAGGCCGGTCTGGCGCGAGATCAGCTCGAACACCGTGCGCAGCGGCGCATCGCGGAACTCCATGGTGATGGGGCGCTTTAGCGCGGCGTTGAGCTGCGGCGTGGTGGTCTCCTTGACCTGCCGCTCCTCGATGCGGCGCAGCAGCGCGCGCGCTTCGCGGTTCCGCGGATTCTCGGACAGGATGGTCTTCAGCTTGGCCTGCGCCTCGGCGGTCTGGCCGGCCTTAAGCGCCTGGTCGGCATCGACCAGGAGCGTGCGGTGCTCGCGGTCCTTGCGCACCAGCTCGAGGCCTGCCTTGGCGCGCTGATTGTCGGCGTCGAAGCGCAGCGCGCGCTCATAGGACTGCATGGCGCGATCCATCGCGCCGGCGCTGCGCGCGTTGTCGCCGAGCGCGAGGTAGCGCTGCACGGCCACTTCCTTGTGGCGCTGGTAGTAATTGCGCAGCTCCGTATCCTGCGGGTTCGCCTTCAGCTCCTGCTCGAGGCGTGCGAGGCCTTCTTCCTCGTTGCCCGCCTCGACTTCGGTGCGGGCTTGCTTGAAGTTTTCGCTGGTCGCGCAGGCGGCGAGCGCCAGCGCGATGAGGATCAGTGCCAGTATTTTTTTGGAAAATGAGTTCATAGAGGTAGCGTCTGTTTGGTTTTCATTGGCAAATAGGTGAAGCGGATCTCGGCGTCCGAGATCTTGTCGATGCGGTAGTCGCCGACGCGCTCGCCTTCGGTGACAGTGAAGCTGTCGGCGCCGTTGGCGAGGAACACGGCGAGCTTGCCGCCGTCGACCATCTTGCCGATATAGCGGAACGGCAGCGGCGGCGCCTCGCGCCGGCCTTCGGCGGCGTTCGCCTGCGGCGGCAACACCGGCGCGAAGTTCTTCGGCGCGAAGGCGTCGACCTTGGCGCCTTCGTCGACCCGCGCTTCCAGCTTGGCGAGATCGATGTCCTCGCGCACCTGGAGCCGGGTGTCGACCTTGGGCTCACGTGCGGGAGCAAACGAGGGTTGCTCGCGTCCCGCGACCACGGAGGCGAGGGCACTGACGACGGCGATGCCGCCCAGTACTTTTTTCACCATTGGTGTCATGACTTCACCATGTGGAGAGTGAGGCGCAGTTCGGCCTGCACGGTGCCGTCGCGGCGGTTCTCGCGCTTGAGCGAGATCTGATCGAGCGACAGCACCGGGATCTCGGCGAGCGAGCGCTTGAGGAAGTCGCGCATCTGGGTGTAGCTGCCGGTGAGCGGCAGCACGATCTCGTAGCGCTGCAGGCGCCCGCCCGCAGCCTGCGTCTTGTAGCTCGCCGACTGCAGCTCGACGCCGGTCGCTTTGCCGATGGCGTAGAGCTTGGCGAGCCAGTCGGTCGTCGCCTCGGGCTTCTCCAGGTACTGGTAGACCGCGCCGACCTTGTCGGCGGCGTTGGCGTTCTGCACCGCGCCGAGGTCGCGGCCGATTCCCGCGCGCGCTTCGAGCACGCGGTTCTTCGCCTTCAGCGGCTGCAGCACGAACGCCATGAAGAGCGCCGCGGCGACGAACAGCGCGATGCCGGCGACGCCGGTGACGCCGAGTTCTTCCCGTGCCCGGTAGAGCAGCGCATGGAGTTTCTGTTTCATCGCTTCACCTCGTTCCAGGCGGCCGAGATGGAGAAGGCCACCGGGCGCTGCGGGTCGTTCTGCTTCACTTCGTGGCGCACCAGCTGCACATTCGACAGCGCGTCGGCCTGGCTCAGGTTCAGCACGTAGCCGAGCGCGGCGAGATAGTCCTTGCTGTCGCCCGTGATCTTGACGGTGCCGTTCTTGGTGTCGGGCTCGATGGCGAGCAGCGCCACCTGGTCGTTGGCGGCCGATTCGAGCGCCGCAAAGAGCTTGGTCCACGGCAGCCCGAGGCGCTCGACGGTGTCGCGGGCGAGCGCCAGCTCTTCGTTTGAAATCGTTTGAACAGCTTTGCGGGGCTGGGCGCGCGCGACCAGCGCCTCGTTCGACTTCACGACTGTCTGGAGCTGCGCGAACGTGAAGGCCATGTCGCCGGCGACGCCAAGCGCCACGGCGAGCAGCACGCGGCCGGCCCAGCGCGAACGCGGCGCGCGGCGGATGAAATCGAGTTCGATGCGCTGCATGGACACTCCTTACTCGGCACTCGCGAGCGCGAGTTCTCTATAGGCGAGCGCCTCGGTCCGCCAGGCGTCGTACATTTCGGAGAAATTCGCCGTGTCTAAGTCGCCCTGCGCGCAGATGATCACGCGCGTCACCGGCTGCGACAGGCCC
>VBCP01000259.1 GCA_005888925.1 Betaproteobacteria bacterium
GCGGCAACGCATCGCGGATTTCCACCGCGCGCTCGACCGAGAGGTAGCGCGGACTCGACGGATACAACACCAGCCCGATGGCATCGGCGCCGGCTTGCGCAGCCGCGCGCGCATCCTCCGTGCGCGTGATGCCGCAGATCTTGATGCGCGTTCTCACCGTGGCAGGCCCCACTTCACGTCGTACTCGATGCGTTCCAGATACAAGCCCTCAGGCGCGAACGTCGGCGCCGCTTTCGTGCGATCGCGCGATGCGAGCAGCTCGGCGATCCAGTGCGGCGGCTGGCGTCCATTGCCGACGTAGATCAGGCTGCCGACGATGTTGCGCACCATGTGCTGCAGGAAGGCGTTCGCGCGGATCACGAAGTCGATGCGCTCCGCGCTTTGCTCGATGGCGATGGCGTGCACGGTACGCACGGGCGTCTTCGCCTGACATTCTGCCGCGCGAAACGCGGAGAAATCGTGCTCGCCGACGAGCGCGCGGGCGCCTGTGCGCATCGCGTCGACGTCGAGCGGCGCGTGATACCAGCCGGCGTGGCGCGCCGCCAGCGCCGGGCGCACCCGGCGATTGATGAGCCTGTAGCGGTAGGTGCGCGAGATCGCGCTATAGCGCGCGTGGAATTCCACATCGACCGGCTGCGCCCAGAGCACGGCGATCGATTCGGGCAGGAACGCGTTGACGCCGCGCACCCACGCCGTTTGCGGGCGCGAAGCAGCGCTGTCGAAATGCACCACTTGCTCGCGTGCATGGACGCCGCGGTCGGTGCGTCCGGCGGCGGTCACGCCGACCGGCTCGCCGGCGATCGCGCAAAGCGCTTGTTCGAGCACATCCTGCACTGCGCCGCCGCCGGGCTGGGTCTGCCAGCCGAGAAAGCGGCTGCCGTCGTACTCGAGCGCTATGGCAATGCGGGGAATTGCAGGGTTAACCGAGCTTGGCGAGGAGCTGCTCGGCGCTGCCGCGCTGTGCGGCGTCGCCGTCCTTCACGACTTCCTTGAGCAGCTCGCGCGCGCCGTCCTTGTCGCCCATTTCCTCGTAGGCCTTGGCGAGATCGAGCTTGGTCGCGACCTCCTGCCATTTCGGATCGGAGCTCGGCTTGGTGGCGAGCACGGTGGCATCGGGCGCGGAAGTGCCGAGGTCCAGGCTGATCGAGGAGAGATCCATCTGCGGCGCCTCGGCGGCTGGCGCGGCCTCGGGCTTTTTGTCGGTATCGAGATTGAGATCGAAGTCGAGCCCGCCGCTCGGCTCGGGCGCGGGCTCGGGCGCGGCAGGCCTCGACGCCTCGGGTTTTTTCTCCTCGGTTCCCAAGTCCAGGTTGAAGTCCATCGCGCCGAGCGACTTATCCTGCCCGCCGGCGATGACCGTCTCGTCGTGCGAGGCGGCGCCCGCGGCCTTCAGCGACTGCGTCGACCCGAGGTCGATGTCGACGCCCGAGGCCGTCGAGTCCTTGCCCGGCTCGTCGAGCGAGATATCGGGCACGGAAGCCTGCGCCTGGCCGGCGCCGCCGAGATCGAAATCGAGCGTCGGCGCTGCGGCCGCGGCGGCCGGCGCGGCCGCGGCGGCGGCTTCGCCGCCACCGGCGCCCGCGTAAAGGCCGTTCTGGGCGTCGATCGAGCGGCCGAGCGCCGCTGCCTTTTCCCATTCGGGCCCGGTGCCGTTCGTGATGCCCTTCAACTTGAGCGCGGTCTGCTCGAAAGCCTTCGCGTCCTTGCGGTGCGCGTAGATCTCGAGGAGCTTGCCGTGCACCGCGGTGCGCTTGGCATCCTTCTGCAGCGCTTCCTTGAGGATTTCCTCGGCCTGCGCGTCGCGGCCGTATGCCATGTAGACGTCGGCCTCGGCAATCGGATCGACCTCTTCGGCCTCCATTCCCGCCGGTGCCTGGCTCACGCCCTGGACCGAGACGGTCGTGGTGGTGCCGGAGGGCGGCGCGGTCGGCTCGGCAAGCGACGCCGCGGCGCCGCCGGCGGCCGCAGCGCCTAGGACGCTGTCCTGGAACTTAGCGTGGGCCTTTTTTTTTCTGCGCCAGGACCACCAGAAGTAGGCCCCGAGGAGGACGACGACTAGGCCCAGCGCCGCTATGTAGACCGGGTCGGCAAATTCGTCGAGGAGGCTCGGCTCGGGCGGTGGCGGAGCTTTCTTCGCCGGCGGCTTCGGCGCGGCGGGTTTCGGCGCTTCGGCGGCAGGTTTGGGAGCTTCCGCCGCGGGCTTCGGCGCTTCGGCGACGGGCGGCTTCGCCGCCTCCGCAGGAGGCTTGGGCGCCTCGGCGGCCGGCTTCGCCGGCTCGGGCTTCACGGGCGCGGGGGTCGGAGCCGGCGTCGGGGCGGGCTTCGGCGCTTCGGCAACCGGCTTGGCGGGTTCGGGCTTGGCGGGCGCCGGTGCCTGCGCAACCGGTGGAACCGGGGCGGGCTTCGCGGCACCCTTCTTCTCCATCTCCGCAAGCTGCTGGTTCTTCAGCGCGAGCAGCTTCTGCAGGTCGGTGACGTTCCGTTCCAGCTCCTGCTGGCGCGATTGCGCCTCGCTCAGCGCGCGCTCGCGCGCCGCCGCATCGTCCTCGCGCGCGGCGCGCGCGCCGGGTGCCGCGGGCTTCGCCGGATCGGCCTTCGAGAGGCGCAGCTGATCGGCCGGCGCCGCCGGCTTCGCAGGCTCGGGTTTCGGTTCGATGCGGCCGGTGACCTCCCGCTGGCCGGCCGCGGCGTCCGCCGGCGTCGGCGCGGCGGCGAGGCGACTGCGGTATTCCATGAACTGGCCGTGGTGCTCCTTGACGAGCCGGTTTGCTTCTTCGCGATCGATCGTGCCGAAGCTGTCGGCCTCGGGGATATTGAGGATCTTGCCGGTGCGCACCAGGTTCACGTTGCCGCGAATGAACGCGGCTTCGTTGGCGCGGAAGATCGCGATCAGCATCTGGTTGAGCGTGACGCCCGGGCGCGAATTCTGGCGCGCGATGGCGCCGAGCGTATCGCCGCGCTTCACTTCATAAGTGTTGGCAGCCGGTTTTGCTGGCGCCTCCGCCTGCGGTGCCGCTTGCGGCGCAGGCGCCGGGCTTGGCGTCGCTTCGGGCGCCGGTTGTGGCGCCGCCGGCTCGGCGGGCGTCGGCTCGGCCGCAGGCGTAGGCGCAGGCTTCTCCGCGACCGGCGGCAAAGGCGCTGCCGCGATCGCCTGCTGCCGGCTGCGGTATTCCGGCGGATCGAGGAGGAACGTGTATTCCCGCACCAGCCTGCCCGAGCTCCAGGACAGCTCGATCAGGATGTCGAGGAACGGCTCGTTGACCGGCTGCGACGTCGTCACGCGCAGGAACGGCCGCTTGTCGCGCCGCTCGAGGTTGATACGCAGGCTGTTCAGCGCCGGGTTGATGTTGATGCCGGCTTGCTCGAAGGCTTCGGGCGACGCCAGTCGCGCGGACAGGCCTTCTTCCTCTCCCGGCTGCAGCGAAACGATCTCGATCTCGGCGAGCAATGGCTGGCCGAGCGGCGAGAGCACCGTGAGGCGTCCGAGTCCCGCCGCGTTCGCCACAGCGGCGAGCGCAAGCCAGGCCATAGCCGCAACGACGATGCTGATCGATCTCCGCGCCACGATTTCCGAACCCCCCGAATTATTCTTTAGCCGGACCAACTAACTTAACATCATGGCCTTACCGCTGCAAATTGAGAGATTTTCTGGGTTTTTTAGTGCTGCACGCCGGCATCGAGCAGCATGCGCAGCATCCGCCGGAGCGGCTCGGCCGCGCCCCACAGAAGCTGGTCGCCGACGGTGAATGCGGTGAGATAGTTCTCGCCCATCGGTAATTTGCGCAGCCGGCCCACCGGCACTGACAGTTTCCCGCTGACCGCCGCCGGCGTCAGCTCCGCGAGCGATTCCTCCCGGCGGTTGGGGACGACCTTCACCCAGTCGTTCGCCTCCGCCAGCATGCTCTCGATTTCGTCGAGCGGCAGCGCGCGGCGCAGCTTGATGGTCAGCGCCTGGCTGTGGCAGCGCATCGCCCCGATTCGCACGCACACACCGTCCATCGGAATCTGGGCGCCGTTGCTGCGGCCGAGGATCTTGTTCCCCTCGGCCTGCGCCTTCCATTCCTCCTTGCTCTGCCCGTTGCCGAGGTCCTGGTCGATCCACGGCAGCAGGCTGCCGGCGAGCGCATAGCCGACGTTCTCGCGCGGCAGCGTGCGCGAGCGGATCGATTCGCTTACGGCGCGGTCGATGTCGAGGATCGCCGAGGCCGGATCATCGAGCAGCGCGCGCGCGGCTCCGCCGATCGCCGCCATCTGCGCCACCAGATCGCGCATGGCGGCTGCACCCTGCCCCGACGCAGCCTGATAGGTCATGCTCGTCATCCACTCGATCTCGTCGCGCTGCAGGAGCCCCGCCATCCCCATGAGCATCAGGCTGACGGTGCAATTGCCGCCGATGTAGTTCTTGACGTTTTTCTTCAGGGCATCCTTGATGAGCGGCGTGTTGACCGGGTCGAGGATGATCACGGCGTCGTCATTCATGCGCAGCGCGCTCGCCGCGTCGATCCAGTAGCCTTGCCAGCCGGCCGCGCGCAGCTTCGGATACACCTCGTTCGTGTAATCGCCGCCCTGGCAGGACATGATCACCGGCAAGGCCTTCAGCGTCGCGATGTCGGTAGCGCTCTTCACCGCCTCCACCGCCTTGCCGACATTCGGCGCTTTTCCGCCCGCCTGCGAAGTGGAGAAGAACACCGGCTCGATTTGGTCGAAGTCGCGCTCCTCGCGCATGCGCTGCACGAGCACC
Source organism: Betaproteobacteria bacterium (assembly GCA_005888925.1). GTDB lineage: Bacteria > Pseudomonadota > Gammaproteobacteria > Burkholderiales > SG8-39 > SCGC-AG-212-J23. Next base: position 4,742 of record VBCP01000259.1, read on the forward strand.
GAGCCCACCATCCCGCGCCAGCCGACGATGCCTACTCTGAGCATTCGCATAGTCTATAGAGCAGCCAACACCGCGTCGCCCATTTCCTGGGTGCCGACCTTGCGGGCTCCCGCGGTGGGGATGTCGGCGGTGCGCACGCCCGCCTTCAATACTTTGGCGACCGCGGCCTCGATGCGCCCGGCAGCCTGCGCCTCGCCGAGCGAGTAGCGCAGCATCATCGCGGCAGAGAGGATCGTGGCAAGCGGATTGGCGACGCCGCGGCCGGCGATGTCGGGCGCCGAGCCGTGGATCGGCTCATACAGACCTTTGCCGCGCGCATCGAGCGACGCCGAGGGCAGCATGCCGATCGAACCGGTCAGCATCGACGCCTCGTCCGACAGGATGTCGCCGAAGAGATTGCCGGTGACGATCACATCGAATTGCTTGGGATTGCGCACCAGCTGCATGGCGCAGTTGTCGACGTACATGTGCGAGAGCTCGACGTCCGGATATTTCGCCGCCTCCGCGGTCACCACTTCGCGCCAGAGCTGCGACGTCTCGAGCACGTTGGCCTTGTCCACCGAGCAGACTCTCTTGCTCCGCTTGCGCGCCGCGTCGAACGCCACGCGCGCGATGCGGCGGATCTCGCCCTCGCGGTAGCGCATCGTGTCGAAGCCCTCGCGCTCGCCATCGGTTTCCCGAATGCCCTTGGGCTCGCCGAAGTAAATGTCGCCGGTGAGCTCGCGCACGATCAGGATGTCGAGCCCCGCCACCACCTCGGCCTTGAGCGCAGATGCGGACACGAGCTCGGGGTGGACCTGCGCCGGGCGCAGATTGGCAAACAGGCCGAGCTCCTTGCGCAGGCCGAGGATCGCCTGCTCGGGTCGCTTGGCGCGCGGCAGCTTGTCGTAGCGCGCGTCGCCCACTGCCCCGAACAGGATGGCGTCAGCCGCCTTTGCGAGCGCCAGCGTCGCCGGCGGCAGCGGATCGCTGGAAGATTCGTAACCGGCGCCGCCGACCGGCGCTTCCTGCAATTCGAGCGACAGCCCCAGCTTGCGCAGCACCTTCAGCGCCTGCGCAATGATTTCCGGCCCGATGCCGTCACCGGGCAGAACGGCGACTTTCATCTTAGAAGTACCAGGGGTACTGCGTTTTGCGCCGCGCCTCGAACTCGCGGATCTTGTCCGCGTGGCGCAGCGTGAGGCCGATCTCGTCGAGGCCGTTCAGCAGGCAGTGCTTGCGGAACGGATCGATCTCGAAGCGCATGCTGAGTGACTGGTCGGTGCTCGCCACCGTCTGCCGCTCGAGATCGACCACCAGCCGGAAGCCGGGAAATGCGTTGCATTCGTGGAACAGGCGATCCACTTCCGCTTCGCTTAGGACCACGGGAAGGAAGCCGTTCTTGAACGAGTTGGTGAAGAAGATGTCGGCGAACGAGGGCGCGATCACGCAGCGAAAGCCGTGCTCCATCAGCGCCCACGGCGCATGTTCGCGCGAGGAGCCGCAGCCAAAGTTCTTGCGCGCGAGCAGGATCGCGGCGCCCTTGTAGCGCGGCTGATTGAGCACGAACTGCGGGTCCTTGCGCCATTCCGCGAACAGGCCCTGGGCAAAGCCGGTGCGCTTGATCGAGGCGAGGTACTGCTTCGGGATGATCTGGTCGGTGTCGACGTTGGCGCGGTCGAGCGGCGCCACGACCCCATTCAACACGGTGAACTTTTCCATCGCCTAGCTCCAGCGCCTGCCGTTTAGGTCCATCGTCGTATGTCGACGAAGTGCCCTGCGATGGCGGCCGCGGCCGCCATGATGGGACTCACGAGGTGCGTGCGCCCGCCGGGCCCCTGGCGGCCCTCGAAGTTGCGGTTGGAGGTCGAGGCGCAGCGCTCGCCGGCAGCGAGGCGATCGGGATTCATGCCGAGGCACATCGAGCAGCCCGGCTCGCGCCATTCGAAGCCGGCATCGCGGAAGACGCGGTCAAGGCCCTCGCGCTCGGCCTGCTCCTTAACCAAGCCTGAGCCGGGCACGACGAGCGCCAGCTTCACGTTGGATGCGACGTGCTTGCCCTCCACCACCGAGGCGGCCGCGCGCAAGTCCTCGATGCGCGAGTTGGTGCAGGAGCCGATGAATACCTTGTCGATGCGGATGTCGGTGATCGGCGTGCGCGGTTTGAGTCCCATGTACTCGAGCGCGCGCTCCATGCCTTCGCGGCGCAGGCTGTCCTTCTCGCGGTCGGGATCGGGCACCGCGTCGTCCACCGAAACGACCATCTCGGGGGAAGTTCCCCAGGTGACGTGCGGCTTGATGTCGCGCGCGTCGAGGGTGATCTCGCGGTCGAATTTCGCGCCCGGATCGCTCTTCAGCGTGCGCCAGTAGGTGACCGCCTGCTCCCACTGCGCACCCTTGGGAGCGAATTTGCGGCCCTTCAAGTATTCGATCGTGACCTCATCGACCGCCACCATGCCCGCGCGCGCCCCGGCCTCGATCGCCATGTTGCAGACCGTCATGCGTCCTTCCATCGACAGCGAGCGGATCGTGCTGCCAGCGAACTCGATGGCGGAGCCGGTGCCGCCAGCGGTGCCGATGCGGCCGATGATGGCGAGCACGACATCCTTCGCCGTGACGCCGCGTGCGAGCGGGCCCTCGACGTTGATGCGCATGTTCTTCATCTTCTTCGTCACCAGGCACTGGGTGGCGAGCACGTGCTCCACCTCGGAAGTGCCGATGCCGTGCGCCAGGCACGCAAAGGCGCCGTGCGTGCTGGTATGCGAATCGCCGCAGACCACCGTCATCCCGGGAAGCGTCGCGCCCTGCTCCGGCCCGATCACGTGGACGATCCCCTGGCGCTTGTCGAGGTAGGGGAAATAGACCTTGGCGCCGAACTCGCGCATGTTGGCGTCGAGCGTCTCGATCTGCAGGCGCGCGAACGGATCGCGCACGCCGGCGAGACCTTCGTCCCAGTGGGTGGTCGGCGTGTTGTGGTCGGCCGTGGCGACGACCGATTCGGTGCGCCAGGGCTTGCGGCCCGCGGTGCGCAGGCCCTCGTAAGCCTGGGCGCTCGTCACCTCGTGTACGAGGTGCCGATCGATGTAAAGGAGCGCCGTGCCATCGTCCTCGACGTGGACGAGGTGGCTGTCCCAAAGCTTGTCGT
>VBCP01000255.1:0-6226 GCA_005888925.1 Betaproteobacteria bacterium
GAACACCGCATCGTAGATGGACGCGTAGCGGCGATATGCCGCCTTCACTGACTCGACCTGCATCATGTGTTCGGGATGATGGGCACTAGGGGCTGGGAATTATGCCGCAGAAGCAATCGTCGCGCCGGGCACGCAGATTGCAAACCTGTTCCTGGTTCAATGAAGATCGCGCAGATCGCCCCGCTCGCCGAGAGCGTGCCTCCCCGGCTCTATGGCGGCACGGAGCGAGTCGTGTCCTACCTCTCCGAGGAGCTCGTGCGGCTGGGGCACGACGTGACCCTCTTCGCCAGCGGCGACTCCGAGACCTCGGCGAAGCTGGTGGCGTGCTCGAGGCGCGCCCTGCGCCTCGACCCGTCGGTGAAGGATCCGCTCGCGCACCTCACGCTGATGCTCGAGCGCGTGCGCAGCCGCGCGCAGGAGTTCGACATCCTGCATTTCCACCTCGAGCACCTGCACTTCCCGCTGTTCCGCTCCGTGGCACGCAAGACCGTGACCACCGTGCACGGCCGGCTCGATCTGCCCGAGCTGCCGCCGCTCTACCGCGAGTTCAGCGACATGCCGCTTGTCTCGGTCTCGAACGCCCAGCGCGCCCCGGTGCCTTTCGCCAACTGGGTGGGGACGGTGCACCACGGCCTCGCCCGCGAGGTCTGCCCGTTCAACCCCGCGCCGCGCGGCGGCTATTTCGCCTTCCTCGGGCGCGTGTCTCCCGAGAAGGGGCTCGAGCGCGCCATCGAGATCGCGCGCCGCGCCGGCGCGCGCCTGCGCATCGCCGCGAAGGTCGATCCCGCCGACGAGGAGTACTTCCGCAGCGAGATCATGCCGCTCGTCGCCACGCCGGGCGTCGAGTTCGTCGGCGAACTCACGGAAGCGCAGAAGCCGGCGTTCCTCGGCAACGCGACGGCGCTCATCTTTCCGATCGACTGGCCCGAGCCCTTCGGCCTCGCCATGATCGAGGCCATGTCCTGCGGCACGCCGGTGATCGCCTGGCCGCAGGGCGCGGTGCCCGAGGTGATCGAGCACGGGCGCACCGGCTTCGTCGTCGACTCGATCGACGCGGCGCTCGCGGCGCTCGAGCGCGCCCCGCGCCTTGACCGGCTCGCGGTGCGCAGCCGCTTCGAGGAGCGCTTTTCCGCCGCGCGCATGGCGCAGGATTACCTCTCGGTCTATCGCGCCTTGGCCCGCAGGCGGGCGGTCGCGGCCGCATGAAACGGGAAATAGACACGAGCCCGGTGCTGGTACCCGGCGTCGTCTCGCTCGCCGCCTCGAGCCGGCGCACGCTCAAGCACGGCGACAGCTTCGCGATGTTCGACGAGTTCGGCGACATCTTCGAGGTCGAGCACAGCCCGGGGGGCCTGTTTCACCACGACACGCGGTTTCTCTCGCGCCTGCACTTCACGCTGGAGGGCCATCGTCCCATGGTGCTGTCCTCGACGGTGCAGCACGACAACGTGATGCTGGATGTCGACCTCACCAACCCGGATCTGTTCGACGCGGAAGGGCGCCTGGCGCTCGCCAAGGACAGCTTCCACGTGGCGCGCGCCAAGTTCCTGTGGCAGGCGGGCTGCTACGAGCTCTTCACCGTCACGAGCTACTCGGAGAGCCGGCGCAAGCTCCGCCTCGCGCTCGACTTCGCCGCCGACTTCGCCGATCTCTTCGAGATCCGCGGCTACCGGCGCTCGCGCCGCGGCATCGTCAAGGCGCAAGTGCGCGGGCCGGCCGAGGTGGAGTTCGAATACCAGTCGGTCGACGGCCTCGCGCGGAGCACGCGCCTCTCCTTCGCGCCGCAGCCTGCGAGCCTGGGTGAGACACGCGCCGAGTTCGAACTGAACCTCGCGGCGCGCGAGCGCCGGCCGATCGCGCTGACCGTGCAATGCCTCGAGGGCGAGCAAGCCCCGGCGGCGGAGCGGCGCTTCTTCGTCGTGCGGCGCCTGGCGCGCCGCACGCTGGCGGCGGCGCGCGAGGCGGCGCCGTTCATCGAAACCTCGAACAGCGTGTTCAACAGCGTGCTCGAGCGCTCGAGCGCCGACCTTGCCATGCTGATGACCGAGACGCCGCACGGCGCCTATCCGTATGCGGGCGTGCCGTGGTTCTCGACGGCCTTCGGCCGCGACGGAATCCTCACCGCGATCGAGATGCTGTGGGTCGAGCCCGCGGTCGCGCGCGGCGTGCTGCGCTTCCTCGCCGCGCATCAGGGCAGCCGCGACGATCCCGGCGCGGACATGGAGCCGGGCAAGATCCTGCACGAGGTGCGCGAATGCGAGCTCGCGCGACTGGGCGAAGTGCCCTTCGGCCGCTACTACGGCTCGATCGACGCCACGCCGCTCTTCGTCACGCTCGCCGGCATGTACTGGGAACGCACGCGCGATAGGGACACGCTTCAAGCGATCTGGCAGAACGTCAAAGCCGCGCTCGACTGGATCGAGCGCGCGGGCGACCGCGACGGCGACGGCTTCGTCGAATACGACCGCAAGCGCGCAAGCGGCCTGCGCAACCAGGGCTGGAAGGACTCCGACGACTCGGTGTTCCACGCCGACGGCAGCCTCGCCAGCGGACCGATCGCGCTGTGTGAAGTGCAGGGCTACGTCTATCTCGCCTACCGCGTCGCGGCGCGCCTGGCAGCGGACATGGACGATTACCGGCTATCCGCGGGGCTGACCCTCAAGGCCGAGACGCTGCGGCGCCAGTTCGAGGAGACCTTCTGGGACGAGGAGCTCGGCACCTATGCGCTTGCGCTCGACGGCGACAAGCGCGCCTGCCTGGTGCGCACCTCGAACGCCGGACAGCTGCTGTTCACCGGCATTGCCGCGCCCGAGCGGGCGGCCCGCGTGGTGAAGGGGCTGTTCGACCCGGACTTTTTCAGCGGCTGGGGCATCCGCACCGTCAACCGCCGCGAGCGGCGCGCCGTTCCTGATGCTGCAGGCATCCTTGGGCCTCGAATTCGACGTTCCTCGCAACGAGATCCGCCTGCGCAGTCCTTGTCTGCCGCCGTTCCTGGAGGAGGTCGCCCTGTCCAACCTCAGGCTCGGCGATTCCAGCGCCGATCTTACGCTCCAGCGTGAAAGCGACGGCAAAGTCTCGCTCCGCGTCAGCCGCAAATCGGGCAACGTCCAAATAGGGCTGGTCTGATCCCGCCCCGCAGCACGACCTGCCTCGGCGCAGAGGTTGACTGCGCCGTCGACAGCTCTGCGGCAACCCTGCGCCTGCGCAAGCCGCGCCTGCCGCACTTCATCGACTGGATGGCGGTGAAGCGCCTGCACCTTGGCGAGGCGAGCGTCGATCTCATGCTGCGCCGGCATGACTCGAGCGTGGCGGTGAACCTGCTCGCGCGAAACGGCGCCGCCGAAGTCGAGGTCGTGCTCTAGAATTGGCGCCCATGCTCTCGACACTGAACGCAGCCCGGGCCTACCCGCCGGTGGGCTCCCGCTGGAAGGACCTCGACCGGCGCGTGCAGCGCACCATCCAGGTCGTGCGCCTCGACACCACCAAGCGCCGGGTGCGCATCCATTGCATCGAGACCGATGTGCTCTCCTGGGCGAAGCCGGAGCGCTTCGGCAAGAGCGGCGGCTACATCCGCATTCAGTCCAAGTAGCGCGATGCGCCGGCGGCATCGCGCGCCGGCGGCTCCTGATCGCCCGCCTCGCCCGCAGCCGTCGTCTCGTCGAGAATCAGATCGACGATCCGCAGGAAAATCTCGCGCGGTGGCTTCGCCTGGTCGGCGATCCACCGGTCGATCTCCGCAGCGGGGACCCGGAGGATCTTCGAGAGCTTCTCTCGTCCACCGACCAATTCGGCCGCTTTCTGCAGAGCCCTGCTGTAGACGCTGGCCACGCTGCAATCATTCCGTAAGTGCTCACGGCGCACAATCACCAAGCGCGCGACACGGGCGACGAAGAACGCTGACAGGAAACGCCCGACGCGCGGGCTAATTGGTGGAGCCGGACTTCTCGAGGTGCAGGAGGACGATCTCGACCGCCGCGAGGAACACCATCTGCGGCGGATCGTCGCGGCCTTCGAGCCAGCCGCGCAGGCTTGATTCGGAAACGCCGAGGTGATTCGCGAGCTGCGGCGCGCCGCCCAGGATGAGGCACGCGCGGTGCAGAGCGCGCGCATACGTCGTCTGCCGCGAGGGCGGTGCCGCGGGACAGTCGATCTTGGCAGTGGATGCGCGCATCCGGCGATCTTGCGACAGCGCCCGCGAGCGCTCAAGTCGCCAAGCCGCAATCGCTCGTGTCGAATTCCGCGGCATAGCGACGTCGACCGCAGATCGGGCCGGCGTGCGAATGCACCCGGATCAAAAGGATGCGGCGCGCGGGAACGGCGGTTGCTGCGCGCCGGGGTTGCGCGTCAATCGAGCCAGGCCGGCGACGCGCCCGGCGCGCAATCCTTCGCGGGCGGCGCATCGTCGGGCCCGGAGGCGTCGGGCACGCCGTTGTCGTCGATGATCAGATCGACCACGCGCAAGAAGATCTCGCGCGGCGGCTTGCCCTTGTCCGCGAGCCACTTCTCGATCTCCGCGAGCGGCACCTGCAGCGTGCGCGAAAGCTTCTCGCGGCCGCCCAGCAGCTCGGCGGCCTTGCGCACTGCCCGGCTATAGACGCTAGGGGCCACGAATGAACCCATGATCCAACGGCGCGCGCCCCGCCTCAAGTCGCCGATGGGCCCGCTCGCGTGTCGTCAGTTCTGTTCTTTTCCCAGCACTTCGAGCAGCCGCTCGACGGTGACCGGCTTGGTGAGGTGGTGCGCAAAGCCGGCCTCGCGTCCCCGGGCGACGTCTTCCGGCGTGCCGTGGCCGGTGACCGCGATGAGCGTCACGTCCCTGCCCCAGGGCTCGCGCTTGAGCCTTTCCGCGAGCTCGTAGCCCGACATGTCGCGCAGGCCGATGTCGAGCACCGCCGCGTCCGGCTTGAGCTGGGCACCGACGCGCAGCGCCTCCGCCCCGCTCGCGGCCTTTTGCACCTCGTGGCCCGCCATCCGCAGGAGCGCCGTCAGCGTGTGCGCGGCATCGGCGTTGTCGTCGACCACCAGGATGCGCAGCTGGCGCTCCGCCGACTCCATCCGCACCGCCGCGCGCACCGCGTCGCGGAACTCCACCGCGGCCTTCTCGGCGCCGGCGCGGCTCTCGCGCTCCGGCAGATCGATGTAGGCCACCGCGCCGAGCGCCTCGCACGCCTCGCGCATCGCCGTCAGCGCGGAATCGCGCAGCTGCGTCGACGTGGCGCGGCAGCAGAGAAACGGAATCGCGCTGGTCTGCTTGTAGGCCTTGACGCACTCCAGGAAGCGCAGCATCTGCGAGCCCTCGAAGTGCTGTCCGCAGACGATCGCGTCGATCGCCTGGTGGCGCGCCACCGCGGTGTTCTGCAGGAGATCGAGCCCTTCGGTCAGCGTGCGCACCGGCACGAGCGTGAACTCGTCGCGCAGGATGCGGGCGAGGACCGCGTAGCCCTCGGTGCTTTCCGCGATCAACACGCGATGCTTCGCCGGTTGCGCAGCGGCCGCGGCGGCAGCGCCCGGCGCCGCGGGCTTGTTCTGGTCGAGGATGATCTCGAGCACGCTTTCGAAGATCGCCTGCGGCGGAAACGTCTTGCCCGCGAGCCACAGTGCGAGGTCGTGCGGATGCACGCCAAGCGTTTCGGCCAGCTGCTCACGGGTCCCCTTGATCGCGAGCGCGCGCTTCAGCAGCCGCGCCGACGTCTGCGCGTCGAGGTGATCATTCCCCACGCGGCGATGGTACTAGCTTCCGCGCGCGCCGCTCATTGAAGTCGCAGCCCCGCCTTGGGTTCCGGAGCGAGCACGATATTGGCTGACGCATCGCGCGACAGCCTGGCTTGCCCTTACAAGGGGCGGTGAGCTAAGCGGCTTCTTCGTTACAGCGCGGCAGGCGCTGATGGCGCGCCTCGAACGCTTGCAGCACTTCGAATTCGCGTGTCGCCGGACGCAGGGATAACTCCCAAGAGTAATGCGTCGCGCGCGTGGTGCACGGGCAATGGCCCTGCTCGATGTGCCGCAGCAGCGCTCCCTTGATCGTCATGCCGTTCGCGCGGCCGATGTAAATCATCTCGTCATCTTCCCAGAGCGCGTAGATGCCGCTGCCCTCAGGAGCACCAGCCACCAGGCTGCGCACGAATTTGTACTTCGGCTCATCGATCGGCATGCAACTCCCCCCTTGCGACCGGCGACGAATTCTCTGGGATTTCGAAAGGCGAACAGTAGTGCGATCCGCGATATC
>VBCP01000255.1:6246-8565 GCA_005888925.1 Betaproteobacteria bacterium
CCGGCGCTGTTGCCGGCGCGCTACTGCTGTGCGGATCTGCCGACCGTGGCCGAACCGGGAATGCTCTGCTCCACGGTCGCATCGAGATCGAGCTGATGACGCACGAACTTCGCGAGCGCCAGCGCGAACTTCAACCGGTCGATGGCGATGCGCTCGGGAAATTCCTGCATGGCGAGCTGCAGCTGTTCTTCGATCTGCACCAGCTTCGCCTTGAGGTCGGGGCTGGGCTGCGAAAGCATGGCGCTCACACCCGGCGCAATCGTGTGCCGGCCTCGCTCTCCGTCTCCCCTTTAGGAAACACGATGCTGCGCTCCGCCTCGGCGCGGATATAGCGCACCAGCGCGATGATCATGCGCTGGCGTTCCTTGGTCAGGGTCTTCGGAAATTCGGCGAGCGTGAGCTGCGCCTGCTCTTCGATCTGATCAAGCTTCTGATTGAATTCGTCTAGTTCCATTGTTCTTGGGTTACCGCGGAAACATCGCCACGGTAGTCGAGAGCGGCGCCCTGCGCAGTCGTCGCGCGATGGATTATATTGTAGTGAAACGACTACAAGCGATTGATTAGATGGAAGATCCCGTGCTACTAGGGGTGGTGCCCGCTCCCTCCGTCAGCGGTTTCGGGGCCTCACCGGCCCCGGCGCTGCGCCCGCCGGTGCGCGTGCTCGTCGCGGACGACGAGCGCGACATCGTGCTCACGCTGGAATCGATCCTGCGCGATGAAGGCTACGAGACGCAAGGCGCCTACAGTGGCGACGAGGTGCTCAAAAAAGGGCAAGCCCTGCGTCCGGATGCGGTGATCCTCGACATCCAGATGCCCGGCATCAGCGGGTTCGCAGTCGCGCGCGAGCTGCGCGAGATGTACCCGCTCGACAGGCCGGCTCTGCTCATCGCCATCACCGGGAAGTGGATCAAGAGTTCCGATCGCCTGCTTGGTGCGCTCGTGGGCTTCGATCACTATCTCATCAAACCGTGCGATCCGAAGCACGTGCTGGAGCTGCTCGCGCCGCTCAGGCTGCCCGTCAAAAACTGACCGGTGCGCGGTTTCGCGTAGTTGTCCTTCCTACAAAAATTTAAAGCGTCGAAATTTGCCAGGACCATCCTGGTGTAACGCGCGCGCCTTATAAAGCGCGGTCGTCCCCCAACCTCAATAACAGGAGTCCCCATGAGAAGGACCGTTCTCGCGCTCGCCCTGGCGACGCTGAGTGCATCGGCATTCGCACAGTCGGGCTATGCGACGCAGTCGGGCACCGAGCAAATCTGGATGAACCCCTTCGGCCTGTGCTGGCGCTCTGGATTCTGGACGCCGGAGCAGGCGGCCGCGCCTTGCGATATCCCGCCCCAGGCCGCGCCCGCACCGCAGGCCGCGGCGCCGGTGCAGCCGCTCGTCGCCGAGCCGAAGCTCGAGCCCGCGCCGGCGCCGATCGTGCAGGCACCAGCGCCCGCCCCTGCGCCAGCGCCCGTGACGGTGCAACCGTCCTACGAGAAGGTGACGCTGTCGGCGGACGTGCTGTTCGACTTCAACAAGGCGACGCTGAAGGACGCGGGCAAGCTGAAGCTCGACGAGCTCGCCGATCGCCTGCGCGGCGCGTCGCTCGACGAGATCAAGATCGTCGGGCATGCCGACCGCATCGGCAGCCCGCAATACAACAAGCGGCTGTCCGAAGAGCGCGCGAAGACCGTGAAGGACTATCTCGAGTCGCGCGCCAACGCGCGCAGCATCCAGACGGCCGGCCGAGGCAGCGCCGAGCCCGTCACCGGCGCGAGCTGCAGAGGCATGGGCGCCGAGCAGGGCGCGAACCGCCACCTGGTGCAGTGCCTCCAGGCCGACCGGCGCGTCGACATCGAGCTCTTCGGTGTGCGCACGGCCGGCGCTGCCGGCATGCGCGACGCCGCCGCCGGCAGCGGCGCGCTCCCGGCGAGCTTCACGGGCTCGCGCTAGCTTTTTCGTCCCAGTCGAGGAGTCCCGCGACCACGCGCAGCAGCTCATCGGCGAAAAACGGCCTGGTCAGGCAGGCATCGCCGAGCTGCTGCGCGCGCGAGCGGTCTTCGTCGTTGCTCGCGAGGAACACCACCGGCATGCACGGCGCCGACTGGTCGACCGCGACGGTGGCGATGAGATCGAGGCCGGAGAGGAAGGGCAGATTGGCCTCCAGGATCACGAGATCGGGCGCGTGCTCGACAAGCAGGCGCCCGCCGTCCATGGCGTCCTCCGCTTCGAGCGTCTGATAGCCGGCGTTGCCGAGGTGCAGCCTGAGCAGCTCGCGCGTCGACGCGTCGTTGTCGATCAGCAGAATCGTCTTGCGCCTCCCCCCGGCCTTCA
>VBCP01000255.1:8813-9085 GCA_005888925.1 Betaproteobacteria bacterium
AGGAATACGGCGACGCCGTGCGCATCATCGCGGTGAGCGCCTACGCGAGCGAGAACGATCGCCGGCAGTCGCTCGAGGCGGGCTGCGAGCTGCACCTCGTCAAGCCCGCCGACCCGCGCTTCATCGAGAGCCTGCTCGGCTAGCTTACTTGGGCTTGAGCACCGTCAGGCGCCGCAGCAGCGTCTGCGGATCGTAAGGCTTGGCGATGAAGTGGTGAAAGCCGACCTCGCGCGCCATCTGCCGCTCCGTCTCGCTCGAGTAGGCGGTGACGG
>VBCP01000256.1 GCA_005888925.1 Betaproteobacteria bacterium
GCGGTGCCCAGATGACGAACCACACGACGAGCGAGATGAGTTCCAAGCCGCTGCATTCTAGGCCGCAACACCGGCCGACTGCGGCTTTCGCAGCGTGTAGCGCAGATAGCTGAGCCTGCCGTCGCTGAATTCCTCGAACACCCTGGAGCCGGCAATCGCGGCGAATTCCTTGAAGGTGCCGACCAGGCGCCGGTTTACGGAGCGCTCGATCAGCGCGAGCCTTCGCTCGCTGTCCTCGCGCAATGCGGCGAGGACATTGGACGTGATGTCCTCTTCCTCGAGGATCGCGAGGCCGGCCTGCGTGATCTCCCGGCGCAGGCGTTCTCGCTCGGCGCTGGAACGCAGATCGGCGAGGAGCAGGTAGCCCCCCGGACGAAGCACCCTCCTTGCCTCAAGGAGAAACGCGGGCATCGAAGCGTAGCAATGGGAGGACTCGACGTTGACGGCCGCGTCGAACGACGCGTCGCCGAAGGGCAGAGCTTCCGCATCGCCGTGAACGAACGATAGCGCTTCGAGGCGGTGGTGCTCCCGGCAGAAGCGGATCGCCTTCGCCGAAAAATCGACGCCGGTCATCCGCCGGGGACGGTGATAGCGCGCAATGAACGACGAGCCGCCGCCGCGTCCGCATCCCACTTCGAGCACTTCGCGCCCTTCGAGCTCGACCGCGCCAGCGACCCGCTGGTAGAGCTCGATGGCGTGTCGATCGGGCTCCTCCCCGGATTCGAGCGCGAGAGGTTTCTCGCCGGGGTCGAGCGATGCATAGCCGTAGTTCATGAACTGCCAATCGGCCATCCGGTAGCCCGCCAGATATTGGTACCAGCGCCGCCACAGCAATTTCCTGAACCGCGGCGAAAGAGCGGCGAGTCTCGTGGCCAGGCTTATGAGCATGGCGATAATGATCCACTATAGAGCCATGAGGATCTGCATCTTCGGCGCCGGGGCGGTCGGCGGACACATCGCAGCGAGGCTCGCCGCCGCGGGGAATGATGTTTCGGTGGTCGCGAGAGGCGCCCATCTGCAGGCCATGCGCAGCCGCGGGCTGAAGCTCCTGCACGGCGATGAGACCATCCTCGGTCGCGTGCGTGCCGCGGAGACGGCGCGCGAGCTCGGACAGCAGGACGCGGTGTTCGTGACGCTGAAGGCGAATCTGCTGCCGGCGTTCGCCGAGCAGGCGCCGGCGCTGCTCGGATCCGCGACGGCGGTGGTGTTCGTGCAGAACGGCATTCCCTGGTGGTACGACGCGCGCCTGACCCGCCTCGACCCTGACGGCAGGCTGGCGCGCGCGGTCGCGCCCGAGCGCATCGTCGGCGGCGTGGCGTATTCGGCCAACGAGATCGTCGAGCCCGGCGTGATCGAGAACCACGTGCCGGGCAACAACATGATCGTGATCGGGCGCGCGGACCGCGCCGAGACGCCGCTCGTGCAGCGCCTGCGCCAGGCGCTCGAGCAGGCGGGGATGTCGTCGCCGCCGCTCGAGGACATCCGCCAGTCGATCTGGAGCAAGCTCGCGCAGAACCTGTGGACCTCGACGCTTTGCACGCTCACCGGCTGCACGTTGCGCGAGCTGCAGGACTACCCCGAGCTGAAGGCGGTCGCGGCGCGCGCTACCGAGGAGGCCGGCGCCATCGCGCGCGCCCTTGGCGTGGCGCTCGAGCGGGCGCCGCAGCGCCCGAGCGGCAAGGCCTCCTCCGGCGCGGCGCACAAGCCCTCGATGCTGCAGGACTACGAGCGCGGCCGGCCGATGGAGGTCGAGGCGCAGCTCCTGGCGCCGCTCGAGCTCGCGCGCATGGAAAAAGTACACACGCCGGTGCTCGATATCGTAGTGCCGCTGGTCGCGGCGAAGGCCGCCGCGAAGGGACTGTTCACGCATTAGAATGGCCTCACCTGCCATGCCCAAGGCGAGACAACTACAACGGGCACGGAGGGAGGAGCAGGCGGCATCACCGCTCGACGCAGCGTTCAAGCTGGTCGACTCCCTCGCCGTGCCGGTGTTTTTCAAGAGCCGCGACGGCCGCTATCTCGGCGTCAATCGGGCGTGGGAGGAATTCTTCGGCATCCGCGGAGAGGCGTTCATCGGCAAGCAGGTGGCCGATCTGTATCCGAAGGACCCGGCGATCGCCGAAAAGCATGCCGCGATGGACCGCGAGCTCTACGCGCATCCCGGGCGGCAGAGCTACGAGATCGCGGTGCGCGCGCGCGACGGCCGGCTGCACGACACCATCTACTACAAGGCGACTTACACCGATGCGCGCGGCGAAATCGCCGGCCTGATCGGCGCCATCATCGACATCACCGCGCGCACCAGCGCGGAGGCGGCGCTGCGCGAGAACGAGGAGCGCTGGCGCGCCATCGTCAACTCGGCGAACGAGGGGATCCTGGTCTACGACCGCGAGCTGAACGTGGTCGCCGGCAACCAGGCGGCCGAGCGCATCCTCGGCCTGCCGCTCGCCGAGGTCATCGGCGCGGCGGGCTTCACCGCGCTCCTGCCCTGCGTGCACGCCGATGGCACGCCGGTCGCGTCCAGCGAGCGGCCGACGCGCCTCATGGTGAAGAGCGGCAAGCCGCTCTCCGGCCACATCATCGGCATCAAGCGCCCCGGCGGCGTGCACACCTGGCTTTCCGTGAACACCGGCTTCCTGCGCCAGCCCGATTCGAACGACTGGTACGGCGTCGTCTCGACCTTCACCGACATCACCGCGCAGCGCAACGCTGAAAGCGCGCTGCGCGGGAGCGAAGAGCGCTACCGGCGCACCTTCGAGCTCGCCGGCTCGGGCCTCGCGCACGTCGGCCTCGACGGACGCTTCCTGCGCGTCAACCGGCGCCTGTGCGAATTTCTCGGCTACAGCGAGAGCGAGCTCGTCGGCATGACGGTCAAGGACCTGTCGCATCCCGACGACCGCGACGCGGTCGACGGGCGCCGCGACAAGCTGATCTCCGGCGAAGCCGACTCGGTGCGCCTCGAGAAGCGCTACCTGCGCAAGGACGGCACGCTGGTATGGGCGAACATCGCCATCGCCATGGAGCGCGACGCCGCCGGCCAGCCGATGTATGCGATCTCGGTGATCGACGACATCACGGCGCGCAAGCAGACCGACGCGGCGCTGCGCGAAAGCGAGGAGCGCTACCGGCGCACCTTCGAGCTCGCCGGCTCGGGCGTCGCGCACATCGGCCTCGATCGCAAGTTCATCCGCGTCAACCGGCGCCTGTGCGAGATCCTCGGCTATCCCGAGCACGAGCTGATCGGCATGACCGGGCGCGAGATCTCTCACCCCGAGGATCTCGACGTCATCAACAAGGAGCGCAAGAAGCTCTACGACGGCGAGATCGAGCACGTGCGGGTCGAGAAGCGCTACGTCCGCAAGGACCGCTCGTCCGTGTGGGTGGCCTTCAGCATGGTGGTGGAGCGCGACGATGCCGGAAGACCGCTCTACGAGATCGCGATCTTCGATGAGATCACCGAGAGGAAGCGCGCCGAAGCCGCGGTGCTGGAAAGCGAGGAGCGCTTCCGCAGCCTGACGCAGCTCTCCTCCGACTGGTACTGGGAGCAGGACGCGGAGTTCGGCCTCAAGTTCATGTCGCGCCGCATGGGCGAGCGCACCGGCCTCGACGCCGCGGCCTACATCGGGCGCAAGCGCTGGGACCAGCCGGCGCTCAATCTCACCGACGAGGACTGGGCGGCGCATCGCGCGCAGCTCGAGCGCCACGAGCCGTTCCGCGACTTCGAGATGGAGCGCCAGAACCCCGCGGGCGGCACGCGCTGGATCTCGGTGAGCGGCGAGCCGATCTTCGACGCCCGGGGCCGCTTCACCGGCTACCGCGGCGTCGGCTCGGACATCACCGCGCGCAAGCAGGCCGAGGCGGACCTGAAGCGCGCGCACGACGACCTCGCCAAGAAGGCCGGCGAGCTCGAGCGCTCGAACGCCGAGCTCGAGCGGTTCGCCTACGTCGCCTCGCACGACCTGCAGGAGCCGCTGCGCATGGTGTCCTCCTACACGCAGCTCCTGGGCAAGCGCTACGGCGAGCGCTTCGAGGGCGACGCCAAGGAGTTCATGCACTACATCGTCGACGGCGCGGCGCGCATGAAGCAGCTGATCGAGGACCTGCTCGCCTATTCGCGCGTCGGCACCAAGGGCAAGGAGTTCAAGCCGGTGCCGGTCGAGGCGCCGCTGAGGAAGGCGATCACCAACCTGCACGCCGCGATCGACGAGGCGAGCGCCGCGGTGACCTGGGACCCGCTGCCCACGGTCGACGCCGACGAGGTGCAGCTCGCGCAGCTGTTCCAGAACCTGATGGGCAACGCGCTCAAGTTCAGGGGCGCAGCCGTGCCGCGCATCCACGTCTCGGCCGCCGACCAGGACGGCGAGTGGCACCTCACGGTCGCCGACAACGGCATCGGCATCGAGCCGCAGTACTACGAGCGCATCTTCATGCTGTTCCAGCGGCTGCACACCATGGGCGAGTATCCCGGCACCGGCATCGGCCTCGCGATCTGCAAGAAGGTGGTCGAGCGCCACGGCGGGCGCATCTGGGTAGCCTCGACCCTCGGTGAGGGCAGCCAGTTCCACTTCACGCTACCGAAGAGGGATTTTCCATGACCGACGGACGCTCCCCCATCGAGATCCTGCTCGTCGAGGACAACCCGGGCGACGAGCGCCTGACGCGCGAAGCGCTGAAGGAAGGCAAGGTCTACCACAAGCTGCACTGGGCGAAGGACGGCGTCGAGGCGATGGACTTCCTGTACCGCCGCGGCAAATGGCGCGACGCGCCGCGTCCCGACATCATCCTGCTCGACCTCAACCTGCCGAAGAAGGACGGCCGCGAAGTGCTGCAGGACATCAAGTCCGACGAAACGCTGAAGCGCATCCCGGTCGTCGTGCTCACCACCTCCAAGGCGGAGGAGGACGTGCTGCGCACCTACAACCTGCACGCCAACTGCTACGTGACCAAGCCCGTGGATCTCGAGAAGTTCATCGTCGTGGTGCGCTCGATCGACGTGTTCTGGCTGACCGTTGTCACTCTCCCTCCAAACGGTCACTAGCATGCATAACGTCCTCCTCATCGAGGACAACCCCGGCGATGCTCGCCTGATCCGCGAGATGATCGCCGAGGACCCGCGCGCACCCTTCACGGTGCATTTCGCGGACCGGCTGGCGAAGGGCCTCGAGCATCTGTCGGCGGGCGAGACCGCGCTCGTGATCCTGGATCTCTCGCTGCCCGACAGTTTCGGCCTCGACACGTTCACCAAGGTCTACACGCATGCGCCGGCGGTGCCGATCATCGTGCTCACCGGCAACGACGACGATGCGCTCGCGCTCTCGGCGGTGAAGGGCGGCGCGCAGGACTATCTCGTCAAGAGCCGCCTGGACCGCGAGCTGCTGCTCCGCTCGATGCACTATTCGATCGAGCGCAAGCGCTACCAGGTGCAGCTCGAGCACCAGGCGAACTACGACGCGCTCACCGGGCTGCCCAACCGCAACCTGCTGCACGATCGCCTGCGCCAGACCGTGTACTCGCAGAGGAACCCGCGCAACATCGCCGTCGTGTTCATGGATCTCGATCACTTCAAGTTCGTCAACGACTCACTGGGTCATTCCACCGGCGACAAGCTCTTGAAAGCGATGGGCGATCGCCTGCGCTCGGTGCTGCGCGAGGGCGACACCGTTGGGCGCGTCGGCGGCGACGAGTTCGTGCTGATCCTGAACGACCAGTCGAACGAGGAAGTGATCTTCCGCGCCATGCAGCGCATCACCGCCAAGGTGGCCGAGCCGATCATGCTCGACGGCAAGGAGCTCTACGTCACCTGCAGCGCGGGCATCAGCCTCTACCCGCAGGACGGGCGCGACGTCGACACGCTGCTGAAAAACGCGGACGCGGCGATGTACCGCGCGAAGGAGCATGGGCGCTCGAACTTCCAGTTCTATACGTCGGAGATGAACGAACGCGTCAACGATCGCCTTGCGCTCGAGCACGCGCTGCGCCGCGCGCTCGAGCGCAAGGAGTTCATGCTGCATTACCAGCAGAAGGTCGATCTGCGCACGGGATCGATCATCGGCGCCGAGGCGCTGGTGCGCTGGAGCCATCCCGAATGGGGCCTGGTGCGCCCGGCGCGCTTCATCCCGATCGCCGAGGAGACCGGCCTCATCGTGCAGCTCGGCGAATGGGTGATCCACGAGGCGGCGCGCCAGACGCGCGACTGGCTCGACGCCGGTCTCAAGCCCGGCGTCGTCTCGGTGAACCTCTCGGCGCGCCAGTTCCGCGCCGACGGCCTGGTGCTCGCCGTGTCGCGCATCCTGCAGGAGACCGGCCTCGATCCGGCGCAGCTCGAGGTCGAGCTGACCGAGAGCATGGTCATGCACAACGTCGAGGCGGCGATCGCGACGCTGCAGGGGCTGAAATCACTCGGCATCAGCCTGTCGGTGGATGATTTCGGCACCGGCTATTCCAGTCTCTCGTACTTGAAGGACCTGCCGATCGACGCGCTGAAGATCGACCGCTCCTTCGTGCGCGACATCAGGAGCGGCTCGGAGGCCGAGGACGGCATCCTCGCCCAGGCGATCATCTCGCTCGGCCATGCGCTGCACCTGAAGGTGATCGCCGAAGGCGTCGAGACCGACGCCCAGCTGCATTTTCTCAAGCGCCACGGCTGCGACCAGGTGCAGGGCTTCCTGTACGGCGAGCCGGTGCCGCCCGAGCAATTCGCGCAGCTCCTGGAGCGCGCCAAACGAAGAGGGAAACGCGCATGAGGCGCTTCGCTTTCATCCTGCTACTGCTTCCCATGGCGCTGGGCGCGCAGGAACTGCGCGTGCTCTCGGGCGGCGCGGCCAAGTCGCTGGTGGATCCGCTCGCCGCATCGTTCCGCGGCGGCGTGGTGAGAGTCGACTATCAGCCGATGGGCCGCCTGGTGAAGAGCTTGGAGGAGGGCGCCGAGGTCGACATGGTGATCGTGACCGAGGAAACGCTGCCCGGCCTCGAGCGCCAGCGGCGCGTCGAGCGCGGCGCAAAGCCGATCGCGCGCGTCGGCATCGGCGTTGCGGTGAACGAGAAGGCGCCGTCGCCCGATATCTCGACGGTAGAAAATTTCAAGAAAGCTCTGCTCGCCGCCAAGTCGGTCGTCTACATCGACCCGAAGGTCGGCACGAGCGGCAAGCACGTCGCCGAGGTGCTGCAGCGCCTGGGCATCGCGGAACAAGTGAACGCCAAGGCGAAGCTCGGCCAGGGCGGCTACATCGTCGAGCCCGTCGGGCGCGGCGAGATCGAGCTGGGCATCCACCAGATCAGCGAGATCCTGCCGGTGAAGGGCGTGAAGCTCGTCGGCGAGCTGCCGCGGGAGCTGCAGAAGTACACGGTATACGTGGCGGTGCCGGTCAAGCCGTCGCGCGCCGTGCTCGACTTCATCGACCACCTCACGGGGCCGCAGGCGCGCGAGCGTCTCGCCCAGGCCGGCTACACGGCTCCGGAATAGATGCGCGAGTGAGCGCCAAACAACGCCCTCGCATCCTCGCCGTCGACGACGCCACCGACCTGCTCGCACTCATGGCCAAGGCGCTGGGCCCGGACTACGAAGTGGACACCGCAGCCGATCCGGGCACGGCGATCGAAAAAGCCTTCGCCGACCCCCATCCGGACCTGATCCTGCTCGACATCGAGATGCCCGAGGTGTCGGGCTTCGAGGTGTGCCGGGCGCTCAAAGGCGAAGCGCTCACCGCGGACATCCCGGTCATCTTTCTCACCGGCAAGGCCGACGCGCAGGCGCAGGTCGAGGGCCTGCAGATGGGCGCGGTCGATTACGTGATGAAGCCGATCAACGCCGCGGTGCTGCGCACCCGCGTGCGCATGCACCTTGCGCTGAAGAACCAGCGCCAGGAGCTCGAGCGGATGGTGGCCGAGCGTACCGTGCAGCTCGAGCACACCCGCGCGGAGCTGATCAAGCGCCTTTCGCGCGCCATGGAATTCCACGAGAGCGCCGCGGTCGGCAATCGCGTGGTGCGGCTGGGGCATTACGCCAAGCTCTTGGCGCAGGCCGCCGGGGTCAAGCCCGAGATCGCCGAGATGATGATGAAGGCCGCGCCGCTGCACGACGTCGGCAAGCTCGGCGTGCCGGCCGAGATCCTGCGCAAGAACGAGAAGCTCTCGGCGCCCGACTGGGAGCGCGTCAAGCGCCACCCGACGCTCGGTGCCGAGATCATCGGCGAGCACGACGATCCGCTGCTCAAGCTCGCGCGCCAGCTCGCGCTCACGCACCACGAGCACTGGGACGGCTCGGGCTATCCGCAGGGACTGAAGGGCGAGGCGATACCTTGGGGCGGGCGCGCCATGGCGATCATCGATGCCTTCGAGTCGATGACCACCACGCAGTTCTTCCGCGACGCCATGCCGGTCGATCAGGCGAGCGCCGAGATCGTCGCTGCCGCCGGCAAGAAGTTCGATCCGAAGCTGATCGAAGCGTTCAAGAAGGCGCTGCCGGTGATGAAGAAGGTGCGCGAAAGCTACTCGGACGCGCTCGGCGACATGGTCAACCTGGATTTCGCACCCAAGGCGCAGGCACCGGCTCCGGGAGCGGCGCCCGCGGCTGCAGCGGCTGCCACGGCGCGGGCGAAACCCGCGGCAGCCAAGCCCGCGCCGCCGCGCAAGCCGGCGGTCGACGTCGCCGCCCTGGCGAGGGCCGCCGCGGCGAAGGCGAAGAAATGAGCAAGCTCTACGATCAGCTGCAGAACGCCGAGCGCGAGCGCATCGAGCGCGAGAAATCCGGCGAGCAGGTGGCGAGCGCGCGCGTCGCCGAGGAGAAGCGCGGCCTCGATCTCGCGCGCGAGCGCCAGGCGTCCGAGGTCGAGCTGCGGCGCATGGCGCATGCGCGCGCCGAGGCCGAAGCCAAGGCGGCGCGCCTGGTGGCCGAGCGCGAGCGCGCCGAAGCGCAGGCGCTCGCCGAGGCGAAGAGCCGCGAGGAGGCGGAGAAAAAGGCCGCGGCGCTCGCCGAGCAGCGAAGGCAAAAGGAAGAGGAAGCGGCGGCGCACGCGCGCGAACGCGCCGAGGCGCAGGTGCAGGCGGGCGCGGCGATGCGCGAACGCGCGGCGGCGGAAGAGCAGGCGCGCCGCGCGGTGCGCGAGCGCGTGCAGGCCGAGGCTCGCGGGCTCGAGGCGGCGCGCGACAAGAGGGCCGCCGAGGAGAAGCTGCGGCGCGAGGCCGAGGAGAAGGTCGCCGCGGAAGCCGAGGCCGGGCGCCTCGCGCGCGAGCGCGCCGAG
>VBCP01000257.1 GCA_005888925.1 Betaproteobacteria bacterium
CGTGGTCGAGCGCTTGAAGATGTGAGGGCGAGCACCCGCAGGGAATTCGTCGCCGGCCCGGTCGGCCGCATCGAGTGCGCGATCGATGGGCCCGAGGGCGCGCCGCCCATAGGCGTGGCGCTGATCGCGCATCCGCATCCGCTGTTCGGCGGCACGCTCGACAACAAGGTGGTGCAGACGCTGGCGCGAGCCTTCGTCGAGCTGGGCTACGAGACCTGGCGGCCGAATTTCCGCGGCGTCGGGGAGACCGAGGGCACGCACGACGAGGGACGCGGCGAGCTCGAAGACCTGGCGGCGATCGTCGCGCATCTCAAGCCCGAGCGGCTCGCGCTCGCCGGCTTTTCCTTCGGCGCCGGTGTCCAGGCACTGCTCGCGCAGCGCGTGCGGGCCGAAAAGCTGGTCCTCATCGGCCTTGCGGTCACCCGCTTCGCTTTGCCGCCGGTGCAGGCGGGGACGCTCGTGATCCACGGCGAGCAGGACGAAACGGTGCCGCTCGCCGCAGTGCTCGAGTGGGCGCGGCCGCAGGACCTGCCGGTGGTGCTGGTGCCCGGCGCCGACCATTTCTTCCACCGCAAGCTCCATATCCTGCGCGGGCTGGTCCGGGCGCACTGCGCATGAGCGCGCGGGTCAGTGCGCTAAAGGCTCGCGCGCTGCGCAAGAGCTACGGCGCGCTCGAAGTCGTTAGCGGCCTCGATCTCGAGGTCGCGCCGGGCGAATGCTTCGGGCTGCTCGGGCCCAATGGCGCAGGCAAGACCACGACCCTGCGGCTCTGCCTCGGCCTTACGCATCCGGACGCCGGCGAGATCGAGCTCCTCGGCGAGCCGGTGCCGGCCCGCGCGCGACAAGCGCGCCAGCGCATCGGTGTCGTGCCGCAGTTCGACAACCTCGACCCGGATTTCACCGTGGCGGAAAACCTCCTGGTCTACGGCCGCTATTTCGGCATGGCGCCCCGCGCCATCGCGGCGAAGCTCGGCGGGCTGCTCGAATTCGCCGGCCTTGCCGGACGTGAGGACGCGCGCATCAATACGCTTTCGGGCGGCATGAAGCGGCGCCTCACGCTTGCGCGCGCGCTGGTCAACGATCCGCAGCTCCTGTTCATGGACGAGCCGACCACCGGTCTCGATCCGCAGGCGCGCCATCTGATCTGGGAGCGGCTGCGGCGGCTGACGCAGGAAGGCAAGACGCTGGTGCTCACCACGCACTTCATGGAGGAGGCCGAGCGTCTTTGCCATCGCCTGGCCATCATGGACCGCGGCCGCCTGATTGCCGCCGGCACGCCGCGCGAGCTGATCGCAGCGCACATCGAGCCGCAGGTAGTCGAAGTCCACGGCAATGGCTATGAGGCGTGGATGGAGCAGGCGCGCCGCCTCGCGCCGCGCGTCGAGCGCGCCGGTGATACGGTGTTCGTCTACGCCGCCGATGCTGCGCCGGTGCTCGCCGATCTGCGCGGGCGGCCTGAGCTGGCTTATCTGCACCGGCCGGCGAGCCTGGAGGATGTGTTTCTCAAGCTCACCGGCCGAGACTTGAGGGACTGATGCGCTGGGTGGCTGTCTGGCGGCGCAATTTCCTTGTGTGGCGCAAGCTGGTCATCGCCTCGGTGCTGTCGAACCTCGCCGATCCGCTGATCCTGCTTTTCGGCCTGGGCTATGGGCTCGGCGCACTGTTGCCTTCGGTGGAAGGCATGTCGTACATCGCGTTCTTCGCCGCCGGCACGCTGTGCTCGGCGACCATGTTCACCGCGTCCTTCGAATCGATGTTCTCCGGCTTCTCGCGCATGCACGGGCAGAAGACCTGGGATGCCATCCTGTATGCACCGCTCACCATCGATGACGTCGTGGCCGGCGAGATCGTCTGGGCGGCGAGCAAGGCGTGGCTCTCGGGCGCGACGATTCTCGCCGTGGCCGCGGTCTTCGGTCTGGCCGCGTCGCCTCTCGGCGTGCTCGCACTGCCGGTCGCTTTCCTCGTGGGCCTCGCGTTTGCCGCCGTCGGTCTCGTCATGACCGTACTCGCGAAGAACTGGGACTTCTTCAGCTTCTACATGACGCTCATCATGACGCCGATGACCATGATCTCGGGAGTGTTCTTTCCGGCCGAGCAGCTGCCGCGCCCGGTGCTTGCCGTGGCGCAGGTGCTGCCGCTGTACCACGGGGTCGAGCTCGTGCGCCCGCTGGTCGCCGGCCGGCTCCCCACGGATGCCGTGGTGCACCTGGTCGTGCTGCTCGTTTATGCTGGCGCCGGCTACGCCATCGCCATCATGTTCGCCCGCCGCCGCTTTTCCGCCTGATGTTACGGGTCACTTCCTAAGTGCTCTGGGTCAAGTCCCTGCACATCATCTTCATGGTGACCTGGTTCGCCGGCCTGTTCTATCTGCCGCGACTCTTCGTTTACCACTCGATGGCACAGGACAGCGCGTCCCGCGAGCGCTTCAAAATCATGGAGCGCAAGCTCTACTGGGGCATCATGACCCCGGGCGGCGTGCTCACCATCGTCTTCGGCGTCTGGCTGTGGCTCGGCTGGTTCCGCGGCGCCGCAGGCTGGCTGCACGCCAAGATGGCGCTCGGGGCGCTGCTCGCGGGCTACCACCTGTGGTGCGGGATGCTGCTGCGCGATTTCGCGGCGGACCGCAACGCGAAGAGCCATGTCTGGTTCCGCTGGTTCAACGAATTCCCGGTGCTGGTCCTCGCCGCCGCGGTGCTGGTCGTTGTCTTCAAGCCGTTCTGAGCAGTTTTTCGCGAGCTGCCCGCGCGGGCTCGAGGCGCTGTTGGTGCGCGAGCTCGCCGCGCTCGACATAGCCGCCACTGCTGTCGCTGGCGGCGTCGCCTTCGGCGGGTCTTGGGAGGGTTGCTACCGGGCCAATCTCGGGTCGCGCATCGCCTCGCGCATCCTATGGCGCGTGGCCGAGTTCGACTATCGCAACGAACAGGACCTGTACTCTGCCGCGCGTGCTATCGACTGGCCGCGCTACTTCCGCGTCGAGCGCACGCTGCGCGTCAACGTCACGGCGCAGAAGAGCCCGCTGAAGAGCCTGGAGTTCGCGACGCTGCGCGTCAAGGATGCTGTGTGCGACCGCTTTCGCGATGCGCTCGGCAAGCGCCCGAGCATCGATCGCGCGAATCCGGACCTGCGCGTGCATGCGTTCCTGGAAAGCTCGCGCGCCACGCTGTATCTGGATACTTCCGGCGAGCCGTTATTCAAACGCGGCTGGCGCGCCGGCGCCGCGGAAGCCCCGCTGCGCGAGAACCTGGCTGCGGGGATCGTCATGCTCACCGGCTGGAAGCCCGAGGAGGCGCTGCTCGATCCCATGTGCGGCGGCGGCACGCTCCTTGTCGAAGCCGCCGCCATGGCGCGCGGCCGCGCGCCGGGCGCGAAGCGGCGCTTTGCGTTCGAAAAGCTCGCGGCTTTCGACACCGGGCTGTGGGAGCGCGTCAAGCAGGAGCCGCGGGGCAGCGAGCACGCGCCCGCCGTTTACGGCAGCGACACGGAGCCGAAGGCGCTCAACGCAGCACGGCGCAACCTCGCCGAGGCGGGCGTCGAACGCTGGGTCAAGCTCGAGCGCGCGGACCTCCTGGAGCGCACGGCGCCGGCGCCGAGCGGCGTCATGGTGATGAATCCGCCCTACGGCGAGAGGATGGGCAGCCCCGAGGAGCTCGCGCGCTTCTATCCGCGGCTCGGCGATGCGCTCAAGCAGCGCTTCGCCGGCTGGCGCTGCTGCATCTTCACCGCGGACCTGCGGCTGCCGAAACTCATCCGGCTGGAGCCGGCGCGCCGTACGCCGCTATGGAATGGCGCGCTCGAATGTCGGCTCTATGAATTTGAGATCGTGGCCGGCAGTCACCGACGACCTAAGTAATCCCAGGCGGGGTTGCCGCCGGTGACGCGCGGCCCATAGGCATATTTGAGGCGCGGCACGCGCGTGCCCGGCGCGTGCACCGGCAAGGGCTCCTCGCAGGTCGCATCCGCGGGACGCCACTCGAGGCCGAGCTTGCGCATGAGGTTGAGCGCGTCGAAGGGGGCTTTGACTTTCACGTCGTTGTCGAAATAAACGTATACATCGCGCCCGTCATGATCCCAGGCGCGAATGCGCCGCGCCCAGCTCGCGAGCGCCCGCTCCGAGTAGCCGCTGGTATAGATTTTCACGTCGCCGTGCAGCCGCACGTACACGAAGTCCGCCGTGACGTGGAACATCCTGGGCCATTTGCCCGCGGTATCGGCGACCACGAGCCCGATGTCATGCTTGCGCAGCAGCGCGACGAATTCACCGGTCATGAAGCTCGGATGGCGGATCTCAATCGCGTGCCGCAGCGGCCGGTTGGCGTCGATGGCGAGCCGCGAGCGGCCGGTCATCCGCGCGTCGCGACGCCGGGCGAGGGCGAGCGCCTCGCTGCTGGTTCTCGGCAATAACTTGAAGAATTGTTCCAGCCGCTGCGCGTCGAAGCGGAACATCGGCGGGAACTGCCAGAGGAAGGGGCCGAGCTTGTCGCGCAGGTTGAGAATGCCGGAGGCGAAGAAATTGGCCAGCGGCTTTTCGATGTTGGAGAGGCGCAGCATGTGCGTGATGTAGCGCGAGCCCTTGACCGCGAAGACGAAGCCCGAGGGCGTCTCGTCGTACCACTGCCCGTAGTATTCCGGCCGCTGCAGCGAATAGAACGAGCCGTTGATCTCCACCGTCGGGAAATGCCGCCCGCAGAACTCGAGCTCGCGCCGCTGCGGCAGGCCTTCCGGATAGAACAGCTTGCGCCACGGCTCGTAACGCCAGCCGGAGATGCCGATCCTGATCAAGCGAACTTGAGCTTCTTCCAGGCCTCGAGCTGCTGCACGCGCGAGAGCGCCTGATGGTCGGTGAGATCGAGGCTGAGTGGCATCATCGATACGTAGCCCTGCTCGAAGGCCCAGCGGTCGGTGCCTTCCTCGGTGGCCTCCACGGGGACGACCGTGAACCAGTAGTGCGTGCGGCCCATCGGGTCCTTGGCCGCGACGGTCTTGCCGTCGTAGTGACGCAGCGACTGGCGTGTCCACAGCGTGCCGCGAGGTGCCTTGGCCGGGAAGTTGACGTTGACCAGGCACAGGTCCGGGATGCCGAGGAGCATCTCCAGCACCGAGGCGACCCACGGCTTCAGGCTCTCGAAGTTCGGCTGCTCGCGGTCGGTGGCGGGCGCGCTGAATGCGATGCCGCGCAACCCGAGCAGCGCGGCCTGCTTCGCGCCGGCGAGGGTGCCGGAATGCCATACGGCGTTCCCCAAATTGGCGCCGATATTGATGCCGGAGAGCACCACGTCGACCTTTTCCCAGAGCGTCGTGCCGAGCATCACGCAGTCGCCCGGGGTACCGTTCACGCGGTAGGCATCGAGTCCCGGCAGCGGCGTGTGCTTGTAAGTAACGGGCCGCGAAGCGGTGATGGAATGGCTGGCGGAGGACATCTCGACGTCCGGCGCGACGATCCGCACCTCGCCGAAGCGGGAAGCCACTTGCGCCAAGGCGGCTATGCCCGGGCTATAGACGCCGTCGTCGTTAGTGATAAGGATGCGCATGGGCGTGTCTCGTCGATGAGCGATTTCTCTCTCTTGCAGCAATTAGCGTGCGCGTCACGCTGATCCACAACCCGGCCGCCGGCCGCCAGTGCGCGGGCGAAGCCACTCAGCTGCACAACTTCCTGAGCGTTGCCGGCCACGAAGTTCGCTACCAGTCGGCGAAAGAAGACGGCTGGAAGCGCGCCCTCAAAAAGCCGGCAGACCTGATCGTCGTCGCCGGTGGCGACGGCACCGTAGCCAAAGTCACCCGTCGGATGGTGGGTCGCGGCGTCCCGGTCGCGGTGCTCCCTTCGGGCACGGCGAATAACATCGCCCGCACCCTCGGTCTGGTCGAGCGGCCCTTCGAGGAACTGGTGCGTGGCTGGGAAAGACCGCGGCGCGTGAAGCTCGACGTCGGCATCGCCGCCGGACCGTGGGGCGAGCGCTATTTTGTCGAGAGTGTCGGCGCGGGCTTGTTCGCAGGCGTGCTCGCCAGCCCCTCGAGGAAAGAGCTCAAGAAAGGCAAGAAAGGCAAGGCAGCCGTGGAGAGCGCGCTACGCCGCCTGAGAGAAGCAGCGCTGCGCTGCGAATCGCTCGAAGTCACGGCCGCTCTCGACGGCCGGGATATCTCCGGGCGCTATCTGCTGCTCGAGGCGGTCAACCTGCCCTACGTGGGGCCCAACCTGCACCTCGCGCACGACAGCCAGCCTGGCGACGGACAGTTCGACGTCGTGCTCGTCACCGAGGCCGAGCGCGAGCGGCTGCTGTACTACCTCGAGCACTGGCAGGAGAACCGCGAGCGCATCGGCATGCTGCCCACGCGGCGCGGCCGGCGCCTGCAGATCGAGTGGACCGGCTTCGCGCTGCACATCGACGACAAGCTGCTGCCCAAGGCCAAGGCGAAGCCGAAGGAGATCGCGGGCCTGGTCGAGGCCCGCATCGACGGCGCCGCAGTGGAGTTCCTGGTGCCCGCCTAGGACGACTGCGGCAGCGCCTGCCCGCTCCAGCGGTAGACGATTCCCGCGAGCACCGCGCCCGAGAGCGGCGCCAGCCAGAAGAGCCACAGCTGGTCGAGCGCCCAGCCGCCGGCGATGAGCGCGGGGCCGGTGCTGCGCGCCGGATTCACCGAGGTATTGGTCACCGGGATGCTGATGAGATGGATCAGCGTCAGCGCGAGCCCGATGGCGATCGGCGCGAAGCCCTGCGGCGCGCGTGCATGGGTGGCGCCGAGGATGATCATCAGGAACATGAAGGTCATCACCACCTCGGTCACCAGCGCCGCGCCGAGCGAATAGCGCCCCGGCGAATGCGCGCCGTAGCCGTTGGCCGCGAGCCCGCTCGAGAGCTCGAAGCCCGCCTTGCCGCTGGCGATGAGGTACAGCAGTGCCGCCGCCACGATAGCGCCGAGTACCTGCGCGATCGCGTAGGGCACGACCTCGGCCCAGCTGAAGCGCCCGCCTGCGGCCAGCCCGACGGAGACTGCCGGGTTGAGATGGCAGCCGGAAATGTGGCCGATGGCATAAGCCATGGTGATCACCGTAAGTCCGAATGCGACCGAGACGCCGAGCAGCCCGATGCCGACTTGCGGAAAGCCCGCCGCATACACGGCGCTGCCGCAGCCGCCGAGGACCAGCCAGAAGGTGCCGATGAATTCCGCGATCATGCGAATGCGCAGCGTCATGGTTTCCCCCTTGAAATGAAAAAGGCCGCTGGCGCGGCCTTTTGGTCTTCGCACCCGTGGTGCATCAGACGATGTCCAGGTGCTCGATGCCCTTGTTGAGGTCCTTCTCCTTCGACATCTTGCTGTTCAGCTTGATGTTGAGGCGCACCTCGTTGGTCGAGTCGGCGAAGCGCAGCGCGTCCTCGTAGCTGATGCGCCCGGCCTCGAACAGGTCGAACAACGCCTGGTCGAAGGTCTGCATGCCGAGCTCGCGCGACTTCTTCATGATCTCCTTGATCTCGTGGATCTCGCCCTTGAAGATCAGGTCGGAGATCAGCGGCGAGTTGAGCAGCACCTCGATCGCCGCGGCGCGCCCCTTGCCTTCCTTCACCGGGATCAGGCGCTGCGAGATCACCGCCTTGAGGTTGAGCGACAGGTCCATCAGCAGCTGCTGGCGCCGCGCCTCGGGGAAGAAGTTGATGATGCGGTCCATCGCCTGGTTGGAGTTGTTGGCGTGCAGGGTGCCGAGCGCCAGGTGGCCGGTCTCGGCGAAGGCGATGGCGTGCTCCATCACCTCCATCTCGCGGATCTCGCCGATCAGGATCACGTCGGGCGCCTGGCGCAGGGTGTTCTTGAGCGCCGCGTGCCAGGAGTCGGTGTCGACCCCGACCTCGCGCTGCGTGATCATGCAGTTCTTGTGCGGGTGGACGTACTCGACCGGGTCCTCGATCGTGATGATGTGGCCGTGCGAGTTCTCGTTGCGGTAGCCGATCATTGCCGCGAGCGAAGTCGACTTGCCCGAGCCCGTGCCGCCGACGAACAGCACCAGGCCGCGCTTGGTCATCGCCACGTCGCGCAGCACCGGCGGCAGCTTGAGGTCATCGAAGCTCGGGATCGAGGTGGTGATCACCCGCAGCACCGCGCCCACCTGCCCCTGCTGCACGAAGCAGTTGACGCGGAAGCGTCCGATGCCGGCCGGGTTGATGGCGAAGTTGCATTCCTTGCTGGACTCGAACTCCGCCGCCTGCTTGTCGTTCATGATCGCGCGCACCAGCATCGCGGTGTGCTGCGCATTGAGCGGCTGCTGGGACACCGGTGTCATCTTGCTGTCGATCTTCATCGCCGGCGGGAAGCCCGAGGTGATGAACAGATCCGAGCCCTTCTTGGCGAGCAGGGCGCGCAGCAGGTCGTAGATGAACTTGGTTGCTTGTTCGCGTTCCATGCCGAATTTCTCCTCTGTCTCTTCCGGTTATCCCGCGAAGTTGTCTTTGTTCGCGGCCTTGCTGCGCGCCTCGGCCATCGACACCACGTTGCGCTGCACCAGCTCCTGCAGGTTCTGGTCGAGGGTCTGCATGCCGATCTGCCGCCCGGTCTGAATGGCGGAGTACATCTGCGCGATCTTGTTCTCGCGGATCAGGTTGCGGATCGCCGGCGTGCCGATCATGATCTCGTGCGCCGCGCAGCGCCCGGCGCCGTCCTTGGTCTTGAGCAGTGTCTGCGAGATGATGGCGCGCAACGACTCCGAGATCATCGCGCGGATCATCTCCTTCTCCGCGGCCGGGAACACATCGACGATGCGGTCGATGGTCTTGGCGGCCGACGAGGTGTGCAGCGTACCGAACACCAAGTGGCCGGTCTCCGCGCCGGAGAGCGCGAGGCGGATGGTTTCCAGGTCGCGCATCTCGCCCACCAGGATCACGTCCGGGTCCTCGCGCAGCGCGCTTCTCAGGGCGTTGGCGAACGACAGCGTATGCGGCCCTGAGGATGTGGCCGTGCTCGCTCTCGTTCTTGTGGTTGACCATCGCGGCGAGCGTGGTCGATTTGCCCGAGCCGGTCGGTCCGGTCACCAGCACCACGCCGCGCGGCTGATCGGCGAGGTCGGCGAAGATCTTCGGCGCCTTGAGGTCATCGAGCGACAGGATCTTGGAGGGGATGGTACGCATCACCGCGGCGGCGCCGCGGTTCTGCACGAAGGCATTGACGCGGAAGCGCGCCAGGTTCGGCACCGCGAACGAGAAATCGCACTCGAGGTTTTCCTCGTAGAACTTGCGCTGCCCGTCGTTCATGATGTCGTAGATCATGCCGTGCACGTCCTTGTGCTCCATCGCGGGCACGTTGATGCGCCGCACGTCGCCGTGCACGCGGATCATGGGCGGCAGGCCCGAAGACAAATGCAGGTCCGACGCCTTGTTCTTCACCACGAAGGCGAGCAGTTCTGTGAGATCCATTACAATCCTCCCGGATGCGGCGCGAAGGTTTTTTTCTTCGCTGGTTCAAGCCATTATGGCAACAATAGCGGAAAACCTGCAAGCTGTCAGAGCGCGCATTCCAAGACGCATCCGGCCTCGCGCATCTCGGAAGCGCGCGCCGCAGGCCAGCAGGCTTTCGGCGAGAACTACGTGCAGGAAGCGATTGAAAAAATGACCGCGCTACCCGGACTCGAGTGGCACCTGATCGGTCCGCTCCAAAGCAACAAGACGCGGCTCGCAGCCGAGCGTTTCCAATGGGTGCAGACGGTCGACCGTGCAAAAATTGCACGCCGGCTCTCCGAGCAGCGGCCTGCGGAGCTGCCAGCACTGAATGTCCTCATCCAGGTGAATGCGTCCGGCGAGCAGACGAAAAGCGGCGTATCAGTCTCCGAAGTTGCCGATCTCGCCGAGATCGTGGCCTCGCTGCCCCGGTTGCGGCTGCGCGGCCTGATGGCGATCCCGCAGCCGGGTGCGCCGCGGGCGCGTTATCACGAGGTCTATCGTGCCTATGAGAAGCTGAAAGCGGCATTCGAGGTCGATACCTTGTCCGTGGGCATGTCCGACGATCTCGAGCTCGCGATCGCCGAGGGTGCGACGATGGTGCGCATCGGCACGGCGATCTTCGGTCAGCGGCGAAAGGAGAAGAGCGCGGCGTGAACATCGCCTTCCTCGGCGGCGGCAACATGGCCAATGCCCTGATCGGCGGCCTCGTCGCGAAGGGCTTCGAGGCGCGGGCGATCTCGGTGATCGAGCTCGCGCCGGCGGCGCGCGACAAGATCGCGGCGCACGGGGTGCGCGTCAGCACCGCGCCCGACGCCGCGAGCGCCAAGGCGGACACGCTGGTGCTCGCCGTCAAGCCGCAGGACGCGCGCGCCGCGCTTGCCTCGGTCGCCTCCTCCGTGGACGGCAAGCTCGTGATCAGCATCGCCGCCGGCGTGCGGCTCGACGCGCTGTCGCGCTGGCTCGGCGGCCATCGCCGGCTCGTGCGCTGCATGCCCAACACGCCGGCGCTGATCGGGGCTGGAATCGCCGGTCTTTATGCGCTCCCGGAAGTGACCGCCGACGAGCGCGCACGCGCGCAGACCATCCTCGGCGCGGTCGGCGAGGTGGTATGGCTGAACGATGAGCGGCTGCTCGACCCGGTGACCGCGGTTTCCGGCAGCGGCCCGGCCTACGTCTTCTGGTTCATCGAGCAGCTCGCCGCCTTTGCCGAGCGCTCTGGTATCCCGCCGCAGGACGCGCTGCGCCTCGCGAAGCACTGCGTGCTGGGCGCGGCGAAGCTCGCGCTGCAGAGCGCCGAGCCGCCGGCGCAGCTGCGCAAGAACGTCACGTCGAAGGGCGGCACGACCGAGGCGGCGTTGCGCGTATTCGAACAGGAGCAGCTGGCCGAGCGCTTGGCTAAAGCGCTAGCGGCGGCTAGCCGCCGCGGCGGCGAGCTCGGCGACGAGCTCGGCAAGGACTGAGATGTTCGCGCAGATCGCCACCTTCCTCATCGACACGATCGTTTCGTTTCTCGTGTTCCTGCTGCTCGCGCGGTTTCATTTCCAGTGGCTGCGCGTGCCGTTCCGCAACCCGATGGGCGAATTCCTGCTTGCCACCACGAGCTGGCTGGTGATGCCGGCGAGGCGTGTCATCCCGGGTCTCGCGGGGCTCGATCTTGCGACGCTGCTCCTCGCCTGGGCGCTCCAGGCGCTGGGACTCTGGGCGCAGGCGGCGATCATGGGCAGCGAGCCCGGCGCCTTGGCCCTGATCGCCGTGGCGGGCGTGGATCTGGTGCGCTTCAGCCTGTACATCCTGGTGTTCGCGGTGTTCATCCAGGTCGCGATTTCCTGGGTCAACCCCGATGCGCCGCTCGCCCCGCTCTTCGATCTCGTGACGCGGCCCTTCCTGCGGCCGCTCAGGCGCTACGTGCCGCCGGTGGGCCGGGTCGATCTCACGCCGCTGGTGCTGCTCGTCATCCTCTACGTGCTGCTGATTCCGCTGAACCATCTGCGCCTGGCGGCCGCGGGCCTGTGATCCTCGAGCTGCATGTGCAGCCTGGCGCGAGGCGCACTGAATTTGCCGGCCGCCACGGCGAGCGCATCAAGATCCGCCTCGCGGCGCGCGCCGTGGACAACAAGGCGAACGAGGTGCTGGTCGAGTTCCTCGCCGAGCACTACCGCGTGCCGCGCAGCAGCGTGCGCATCGCCGCCGGCCTGCGTACAAGGCAGAAGCGTGTCGTGATCGAAGGGGTCTAGATGGCCGATGAAAAGCATCTGACCAAGATTGCCACGCTGGTGTACGCGCTGCAGGCGGCGGGGTTCCTGCTGCCGCCGCTGGTGTGGATCGTCGCGGTGATCGTCGACTACGTGAAGAAGGACGACGCCGCCGGCACCTGGCTCGAATCGCATTTCCGCTGGCAGATCCGCACCTTCTGGTGGGCGCTCCTGTGGGGCGTGATCGGCGGGGTGTTGTTGCTCGTCCTGGTCGGCTACCTGGTGCTCGCCGCCAACGCGGTGTGGATCATCTACCGCATCGTCAAGGGCTGGCTGCGGCTCGCCGAGCGGCGCGCGGTTTCCTAGAAAAGCGCAGGTCCTCGGGGTAGGGGAAGACGTCCTCCTGCTCGCCGCTGCGCACCAGCTCCTGCTTCGCCTGCCAGAACTCGGGCGCGAGCAGGTCGCGGTGATACTCGTAGAAGATCTCGCGCGCGCGCGGCTCGGCCACGAGGAAGTAGTCGAACTGCTCGGGGAACACGTCCGCTTCGCCGACCCGCCAGTAGGGCTCGGCAGCGAGCTCCTCCTCGTAGCTTCTCGCCGGCGGGATGCGCCGGAAGCTCATCTCCTCCATCGGCTGGATCTCGTCGTAGTCATAGAACACCACGCGGTCGTGGCGCGTGACGCCGAAGTTCTTGAGCAGCATGTCGCCGGGAAAGATGCCCGCGCCGGCGAGCTCCTTGATCGCCTGGCCGTATTCGCGCAGCGCGAGGCGCAGCGCGCCGTCGTCGCCGCTGCGGCGGCATTCCTCGACATGCAGGTTGAGCGGCTCCATGCGCCGCTCGATGTAGACGTGGCCGATCACCAGCTCCTCGCGGTCGAACTCGACGAGCGAGGCGCACTCGGCCTTCAGCTCCTCGACCAGCGCGGGATCGAAGCGCTCGATCGGCAGCGCGACGCGCGAGTATTCGAGCGTGTCGGCCATGCGGCCGACGCGATCGTGCAGCTTCACCATCTGGTACTTCTGCATCACCGTCTCGCGGTCGATCTCCTTGGGCGGCGCGAAGCGGTCGCGGATCAGCTTGAAGACGTACGGGAACGAGGGCAGCGTGAAGACCAGCATCACCATGCCCTTGATGCCCGGGGCCACGACGAAGCGGTCGGTCGAATGCTTGAGGTGGTAGTGCAGGTCGCGATAGAAGAGCGTCTTGCCCTGCTTGGCGAGGCCGACCGCCATGTAGAGCTCGGCGCGCGGTTTCTTCGGCATCAGCCAGCGCAGGAACGAGACGAACGCCGCCGGCGCTTCCATCTCTACGAAGAAGTAGGCGCGGGCGAAGGAGAACAGCACCAGGAGCTGATCCTCGCCCATGAGCAGCGTGTCGGCATAGAGCTCGCCGCGCTCGTTCTGCAGGATCGGCACCGCAAAAGGCACCTCCTGGTGGCCGTTGACGATGCGGCCGATCACATAGGCGCCCTTGTTGCGGAAGAAGAGCGAGCGCAGCACTTGCACCTGGAGATCAGGGTGGGCGCGGGCCGGCCGCGGGAAATGCTGACGCAGCGCATGCACGATGTTGCGCAGGTCGCGCCGCGGATTTTCCCAGGAATTCTTGAGGTCGAAGCTGCTGGCGATTTTGCGCAACGACTGCCGCAGCCCGTCGACGAGCGGGTAATAGCACGCGTAGGAAGGCGTTTCGCCCTCCAGGTGCTCGGTGGCCACCGCCGGACGCCAGAAAATGAACTCGTTGTGGTAATGGCGCCGGTGCAGCACCTCGCATGCGACGGAGTTGTAGAACGTCTCGGCGCATTCGGGCTGCCTGTGCTCGTGCAGCAGCCCTATGTAGGCGAGCTTGATCGCCGGCCACAGCGACTCGTCTCGCGCCTGCGGGAAGCGCTCGAGGAGCTCCGCTACCCCTTCGTCGACGCGCCGGTCGTACATCTGGATGCGCTCGCGCGCCAGGGCGCGCATCTCGGCCCAGGCCGCGCGCTCGAAGAGCGCCTTCGCCTGCACCGCGGCCTCACGGAACAGGCGATAGTGCTTGTCGAAACCGGCGAGGATGCAGTGCGCCAGGTCCTGCGGAACACTGGACCTTCGCTCCTGCAGGACCGTTTGTGGAACAGCGCTCACACCGCGGCGAGCTTGGCCTTCTTCTTGTCATCGAAGAACTGCTCGTCCTCGGTCGAGCCGTGCAGCGCCGTGGTCGAGGCGGTGCCGCCGGTGACGACCTGGGTGATCTCGTCGAAGTAGCTCGTGCCTACCTCGCGCTGGTGCTTGACGGCGGTGAAGCCCTTTTCCGCCGCGGCGAACTCCTTCTGCTGCAGCTCGACGAACGCGCTCATGCCGCCGCGCGCATAGCCGTAGGCGAGCTCGAACATCGAGTAGTTGAGCGCGTGGAAGCCGGCGAGGGTGATGAACTGGAACTTGTAGCCCATGGCGCCGAGCTCGCGCTGGAACTTGGCGATGGTGGCGTCGTCGAGATTGCGCTTCCAGTTGAACGACGGCGAGCAGTTGTAGGCGAGCATCTTGCCGGGGTGCGCCTTCTGCACCGCCTCGGCGAACTTGCGTGCGAAGTCGAGATCGGGCTTGCCGGTCTCGCACCACACCATGTCGGCGTACGCCGCATAGGCCACGCCGCGGGCGATGGCCTGCTCGAGGCCATTGCGCACCCGGTAGAAACCCTCAGCGGTGCGCTCGCCGGTAACGAACGGCTTGTCATTCTCGTCGACATCCGAAGTGACGAGGGTGGCGGCTTCGGCGTCGGTGCGCGCCAGCAGCACGGTCGGCACCCCTGCAACG
>VBCP01000033.1 GCA_005888925.1 Betaproteobacteria bacterium
CGGCCCAGAAATCCTTGGGGCTTTTTATCTTCATCGGTGACCTCCTCCAGAGGCGCGCGAAGTGTAACATGCGCTCGCAATTCAACTACCTCCTTGCCCGCCGTGTCAGCTTCTCGTCTGGTCCTTCTCGCGCTCGCGCTTACGTTCACGGCATGCGGCGAGCGCCCCAAGCTGGAGCGCCTGCCGGCGAGCGCGGTGGTGCTCGCGTTCGGCGACAGCCTCACCTTCGGCACCGGCGCCGCCGAGGCGGAGAGCTACCCGGCGCAGCTCGAGAGCCTGATCGGCCGGCGCGTGGTGCGCGCCGGTGTTCCCGGCGAGGTGACCGCGCAGGCCCTCGAGCGGCTGCCCGCGGCGCTCGACGAGCACGCGCCGCGGCTGCTGCTGCTGTGCATCGGCGGCAACGATTTCCTCCGGCGCCTGGGCAACGCGCAGGCCGAGCGCAATCTGCGCGCCATGGTGCAGCTCGCCAAGAGCCGCGGCGTGAGCGTGCTGCTGATCGGCACACCCGAGCCGGGACTGCTGCCTTCGCCGCCCGGCTTCTACGCCGCCGTAGCGAAGGATCTCGGCGTGCCCTATGAGGAAGGCGTGATCACCGAAGTGCTGAAGGATGCGAGCCTCAAGTCCGATCCGATCCATCCGAACGCGCGCGGCTATCGCCTCATCGCCGAGCGCCTCGCCGCCACGCTGAAGAAAACCGGCGCCCTCTGAGCCGCTCGAGGTCCTCCGGGCGGTCGACGTCCCAGACGGTGCGCAGCAGCCGCTTCTTCAATCCCGCGCGCGCGATGTTGGCGATCGTCTGCGCGAGCACGTCAGCGCTGCCCCACTCGATGTTCGCGAACAGCGAAGGCGACAGCCGGCGCGCGCCGATCAGCGCATAGCCGCCGTCTTCGGCCGGGGCGAGCACAAGGTCCGTACCGCCGCTCAGCCAGCGCACCGCGCGGCGCAGATCCCCCGGGGTGAGCGACGGGGCATCGGCACCGATGAGGATCGCCGAGCGATGGCGCCGCAGCGCGCTGCGCAAGGCGTGCTGCATGCGCTCGCCGAGATCGCGCCCGCGCTGCAGCCGGACCTGGACGTTCAAAGTATCGAAAAAGCGGTGGCGCTCGGTCGCGTGCAGCTCGACCGGCCCGCAGCGCGCGTCGAGCGCCGTGCGCACCGCGCTGCCGATCAGGCGCGCGTGCAGGCGCGCTGCGGCGGCGGCGCCGATGCGCGGCGCGAGGCGCGTCTTCACCCGCCCGGCGAGCGGCGCGCGCGCGAAGACCATGACGACGCTGTCAGCGCTGATCGGCGTATTGGCGCGCGAGGCGCTGCGGCGCGACGCCGAGCGCGTAGAGCAGCCGCAGGCGCCACATGAGGACGATGGTGCGCAGCACGCCGCGCGCCTCCCAGCGCCGCCCCGAGGTCGAGACGCGCTCGCGCAGGCACGCCGGGCGGCCGCGGCGCTTCATGGCGCGGCTGAAGGCGATGTCTTCCATCAGCGCGATCTCGGGGAAGCCGGCAAACGCGTCGCGGCGCACGAAGATCGCCTGGTCGCCGGTGGCGATGCCGGTCGCGCGCGAGCGCAGGTTCATGGCGCAGGCGACGAGCTTCAGCAGCCGATGGCGGCTCTCGATGCGCACGTCGAAGCGCCCCCAGCACGCCTCTTCGAGCGCGCGCAGGATGTGCTCGTCGGCCCGCTCAGGCAGGCGCGTATCGGCGTGCAGGAAGACGAGCGCTCCGGCGTGCGCGGCACGCGCGCCGGCGTTGAGCTGCACGGCCCGCCCACGGGGAGCCGAGAGCACCCGGTCGCAAAGGGGCGCGGCCAGCTCGGCGGTGGCGTCGTCGCTCGCGCCGTCGACCACGATCACCTGGTGCCCGCGAGCGCGCAGCGGTGCCAGCGCCTCAAGCGCCGCGCGAATGCGCGCGGCCTCGTTGAGGGTGGGGATGATGACCGCTAGCCGCGCATCCACGCGTGGAACCGCTCGAGCTTCCTCAGCGCGCCTGCCGGCGCATGCGCGCGCTTCCAGGCACCGGCGGCGTACTTGTTCGCCTCGGCGAGCGTCGGATAGATGTGGATCGTGCCGAGGATCTTGTTCAGGCCGATGCCGTGCTTCATCGCCGCGATGTACTCGATGATCAGGTCGCCGGCGTGCTCGCCGACGAGCGTGGCGCCGAGGATCCGGTCCTTGCCCGGGACGGTGAGGACTTTCACCATGCCGTGCGCCACTTCATCGGCGATGGCGCGGTCGAGCTCCTCGATGCCGAACGTGGTGACCTCGTACGCGATGCCGCGCTCCTTCGCCTCGGTTTCGTTGAGGCCGACGCGCGCCACCTCCGGATCGGTGAACGTCGCCCAGGGAATCACCGAATAGTCGGCGCGAAAGCGCTTGAACGGGGCGAACAGGGCGTTGACCGCGGCGTACCAGGCCTGATGCGACGCGGTATGCGTGAACTGGTAGGGGCCGGCGACGTCGCCGCAGGCATAGATATTCGGATACAGCGTCTGCAGGTAATCGTCGGTCTCGACGGTGCGCGCCTTGCTGATGGGAATGCCCAACTCCTCGAGGCCGTAGCCCGCGGTGTTGGGGACGCGGCCGAGCGCGCAGAGCAGCGCATCGAACTCGAAGCGCGCCTCGCCGCCGGCGTGCTCGCAGACGAGCGTGCGGCCGCCCTCGATCCTCGTGGCCCGGTGGCCCGTGCGCACATCGACGCCCTCGGCGGCGAACTGCGCGCGCACCAGCTCCGAGACCTCGGGATCCTCGCGCGCGAGCAGCCGCGGCAGCATCTCGACCTGCGTGACGCGCGCGCCGAAGCGCGCAAAGGCCTGCGCCAGCTCGCAGCCGATCGGCCCGCCGCCGAGCACCGCGAGGCGCTTTGGCAGCTCGCGCAGCTCCCACACCGTGTCGGAGGTGAGGACCCGGGCGTGCTCGATGCCCGGAATTGGCGGCACCAGCGGGCGCGCGCCGGCGGCGATGATGATGGCGCGCGTGCTGAGCGTGCGCTGCCCGTCAATCTGGACGGTCCACGGCGAAGTGATGCGCGCCTCCCCGCGAATGCATTCGACGCCGAGCTGGGTGTAGCGCTCGACCGAATCGTGCGGCTCGACCGCGCGCACCACGCGCTGCACGCGCTCCATCACCTCGGCGAAGTCGAATGCGACCGCGGGCGCGCGCAGCCCGTACTCGCCGGCGCGGCGCATCTGCGAGAGCACGCGCGCCGACTTGATCAGCGCCTTCGAGGGCACGCAACCGGTATTCAGGCAGTCGCCGCCCATGCGGTGCTTCTCGACGAGCGTCACCTTGGCGCGCACCGCGGCGGCAATGTAGGCGCTGACCAGCCCCGCCGAGCCCGCGCCGATCACGATCAGGTTGCGCTCGAAGCGCGCAGGCTTGCTCCAGCGCGCGTAGACGCGCCGCGCTTTCACCGCGTCGACGATTTTCTTCGCGGCGAGCGGGAAGACGCCGAGGAGCACGAGCGCGCCGAAGAGCTGCCACGAGAGGATGCCGCGCGGCGACTCGATGCGCGCGAGCTGCGTGCCGGCGTTCACGTAGACGATGGTGCCGGCGAGCATGCCGAGCTGGCTCACCCAGTAGAACGTCCAGGTGCGGATCGGCGTCAGGCCCATCGCCAGATTGATGGCGAAGTACGGCACCGCCGGAATCAGGCGCAGCGTGAAGAGATAGAGGCCGCCTTCCCGCTCGATGCCGCGATTGATCGTCTCGAGGCTGCGGCCGAAGCGGCTCTGCACCCAGTCGCGCAGCACCATGCGCGAGGCGAGAAACGCGACGGTGGCACCGATGCTCGAGGCGAAGGAGACGATGAGCGTGCCCCACAGCAGGCCGAAGATCGCGCCGCCGAGGAGCGTGAGCAGGGTCGCGGCGCCGGCGAGCGACAGGCCGGTCAGGGCGATGTACAGCGCGAAATAGGCGAGCGCCGTTTGCCCAGGATGCGCGTGGTAATAGGCGTCGACCGCGGCCTGCTGCGCCTTGATGTTCTCGAAGGTGAAATAGCGCTGCGCGCCGGCGGCGAAAAACGCGGCCAGCGCAAGCACGATGACGAAGAGGACGAGAAGCCGGCCGCGGCCCGCGCTAGGCATGCAAGGCGCCGCCGCAGGAGGAGCCCTGCCCCGCGGTGCAGCCAAAGCAATGATCGCGAACCGCGATGCTCGCGCCCGGTAATTCGCCGGCGACCAACTCGCCGAGGCGGGTGCGCCGCCCGCCCAGCG
>VBCP01000260.1 GCA_005888925.1 Betaproteobacteria bacterium
GATCGTACCCTGGGGCGTGCCGGATGCCGGCTTGTTCCAGAGGAATAGCTTGACCTCGCCCTTGCGCGTCCAGTGCTCGCTGCCCTTCATCGCGTGCATAAGCTTTCGAGATCGTGCAAGAATCCGCGAGCTTAGCGAGAAGGAGGGCTCGATGAAAGAGGACATCGAGGCGCTGGATACGTTTCCCAAGCTGCTCATGCATCACGCGAAGCTGCGCGGGGAGCGGCCGGCGATCCGCGAGAAGGATCTCGGCATCTGGCAGACCTGGACCTGGAAGCAGTTCGCGCAGGAGGCGCGCTATCTCGCGTGCGCGCTCGCCGAGGACGGACTTGCGCGCGGGCAGAGCATGGCGCTGGTGGGCGCGAACCGCCCGCGCATCTATGCGGCGATGGCTGCCGCCCAATGCCTCGGCGCGATCCCGGTGCCGTTGTATCAGGACGCCGTGGCGACGGAGATGGACTTTCCGATCCGCAACGCCGAGGTAGGGCATGCGCTCGCCGAGGACCAGGAGCAGGTCGACAAGCTGCTCGAAATCCTGCCGCAGTGTCCGACCCTCAAGCACATTTATTACGACGATCCGCGCGGCCTGCGCCATTACCAGCAGGCGGGGCTCGCGAGCTATGACAGCCTGCTCGAGCGCGGCCGCAAGGCGCATGAGCGCGATCCGGCGTTCCTGGAACGCGAGATCGCCAAGGGCTCGGGCGGCGATACCGCGGCGCTGTTTTTCACTTCCGGCACCACCGGCACGCCCAAAGGCGTGGTGCTCACGTATACCAACCTGATCGAGCGCTCGAAGGTCGTCGCCGACTGGGAAGGCATCACCGAAGAGGACGTGGTGCTCGCCTTCATGCCGCCGGCGTGGATCGGACAGAACATCTTCTCGTACGCCCAGCCGCTGGTCGCCGGCTACTGCATCTGCTGCCCGGAGTCGGCCGAAACCGTCACGACCGACATGCGTGAGATTGGCCCGACCTATTATTTCGCGCCGCCAAGAGTGTTCGAGGCGCTGCTCACTCAGGTCTCGGTGCGGATGGACGATGCGAGCGCGCCCAAGCGCGCCATGTACCGCTACTTCATGGGCATCGCCCAGCGCGTGGGCGAGCGCATCATGGAAGGCAAGCCGGTCAAGCTCTGGGAGCGCGTGCTCTATGGGCTTGGCGACCTGCTGGTGTTCGGGCCGCTGCGCAACGTGCTGGGGATGAGCCGCATCCGCATCGCCTACACCGGGGGCGAGGCGATCGGACCCGACCTCTTCGTCTTCTACCGCTCGCTCGGCGTCAATCTCAAGCAGCTCTACGGCTCGACCGAGACCAGCGTCTTCGTCTGCATCCAGCCCAACGACAAGGTGAAGCCCGACACCGTCGGTCCCGCCATTCCTGGCGTGGAGCTCAAGTTCACGCCGCAGCGCGAGCTCTTGATCCGCTCGCCGGGGCTCTTCAAGGAGTACTACAAGAATCCGCAGGCGACGATGGAGGCGAAAGACGCCGAAGGCTGGTTCCATACGGGCGATGCCGGCTACATCGATGCCGACGGGCATCTGAAGATCATCGACCGCGCGAAGGACGTGGGCGCGCTGTCGGAGGGCACGCTATTTGCGCCGAAGTACCTGGAGAACAAGCTTAAGTTCTTCCCGTACATCAAGGAAGCGGTGTGCTTCGGCGACCGCCGCGACAAGGTCTGCGCGTTCCTCAACATCGACATGGAGGCGGTGGGCAACTGGGCGGAGAAGCGCCACCTGCCTTACTCGGGCTATGTCGATCTCGCCTCGCGCGACGAGGTGTATGCGCTGATCCGCGAGTGCGTCGAGAAAGTGAACGCCGACCTCGCGCAGGAAGCCGAGATCGCCAATTCGCAGATTCACCGCTTCCTGATCCTGCACAAGGAGCTCGACGCCGACGACGAGGAGCTCACGCGCACGCGCAAGGTGCGCCGGCGCTTCATCGGCGAGAAGTACGCGCCGCTCGTGGCCGCCCTGTACGACGGAGCCGAGAGCGTGCACATCGAAGCGCAGGTGCGCTACGAGGACGGGCGCACCGGCAAGATTTCCGCGGATCTCAGGATCGCCGACGCCAAGACCTTCGCGCCTGCTGCCGCCCGGCGGGCAGCCTAACGAGCGTGCCGATCCCCGCCCACGCGATCGGCGATGTACTGCTGTCGGTGGAGGGGGTGTCGCTCGCCTTCGGCGGCGTCAAGGCGCTGAGCGGTGTCTCGTTCGATGTGCGAGAGCACGAGGTGCGCGCCATCATCGGGCCGAACGGCGCCGGCAAGAGTTCGATGTTGAACGTGCTGAACGGCGTCTATCACCCCCAGCAGGGCAAGATCCGCTTCCGCGGCCAGGAATTCCGCGACATGGACTCGCACGAGGCGGCAGCGCTCGGCATCGCGCGCACCTTCCAGAACATCGCGCTCTTCAAGGGCATGACGGTGCTCGACAACGTGATGACCGGGCGCAATCTCAAGATGCGCTGCAATTTCCTCGAGCAGGCGCTCTGGCTCGGGCGGGCAAAGAACGAGGAGCTCGCGCATCGGCGCGCGGTCGAGGAGATCATCGACTTCCTCGAGATCCAGCACATCCGCAAGACGCCGGTCGGGCGGCTGCCTTACGGCTTGCAGAAGCGCGTCGAGCTCGCCCGCGCGCTCGCCGCGGAGCCGGTGCTGCTGCTGCTCGATGAGCCGATGGCCGGCATGAACCTCGAGGAAAAGCAGGACATGTGCCGCTTTGTCCTCGACGTGAACGACCATTACGGCACCACCCTCGTGCTGATCGAGCACGACATGGGCGTGGTGATGGACATCTCGGACCGGGTGGTGGTGCTCGACTACGGCCGCAAGATCGCCGACGGCACGCCGGACGAGGTGCGCAACGAGCAGAAGGTCATCGACGCCTACCTGGGCGTGGCGCACGCATGACCTTCTTCATCGAGGTGGTGGCGGGAGGCTTGCTCGCCGGCGTGATGTACGCGCTGGTCGCGCTCGGCTTCGTGCTGATCTACAAGGCCTCGGGCGTGTTCAACTTCGCGCAGGGCTCGATGGTGTTCTTCGCCGCGCTGACCTTCGTCTCGCTCCTTGAGCGCGGCTGGAATCTGTGGCTCGCGCTCGCCGTGACGCTCGCGGCCATGGTGCTGCTCGGCATGCTCACCGAGCGCATCGTGCTGCGTCCGCTCATCAACCAGCCGCCGATCACGCTCCTCATGGCGACCATCGGCCTCACGTGCGTGCTCGAAGGCGCCTCGCAGCTCATGTGGGGCTCGCAGCCGCACGGCCTGGAGCTCGGCATCCCCGACGTGCCGATGGAGTGGCTGTCGGAGAAGTGGAACATCAATATCAGCCAGTTCGATCTCTTCGCGGCCGGGGTGGCCGGCGTTCTGGTTGCCGTGCTGGCGCTGCTCGCTGGCGGTGGGGATTCCCCTGCAGCACATCTGGACGATCGTCTGGGCCGTGGCGGGCTTCGTCGCGCTCGTCGCAGGCGTCATGTGGGGCGTGCGCAACGGCGTGCAGTACGCGCTGACCTTCACCGCTCTCAAGGCGCTGCCCGTGCTGATCCTCGGCGGCTTCGAGTCGATCGCCGGCGCGATCATCGGCGGACTGATCATCGGCGCGAGCGAAAAAGTCGCCGAGGTCTACCTGGGGCCGTTTGTCGGTGGCGGCATCGAGAGCTGGTTCGCGTATGTGGTGGCCTTGCTCTTTCTGCTCGTGCGCCCAGAGGGCCTGTTCGGCGAGAAGCACATCGACCGGGTCTAGACCATGCTCTACCGAGAAGCCGGCCAGTTCCGCTCGACCTACGCCGAAGACCAGCAGATCTTCCCGATCCGGCAGGACCGCATCGCGATGGCGCTGCTGCTCGCGGTCGCGTTCGTCGCGGTGCCGCTGTTCGGCGACCA
Source organism: Betaproteobacteria bacterium (assembly GCA_005888925.1). Classification (GTDB taxonomy): domain Bacteria; phylum Pseudomonadota; class Gammaproteobacteria; order Burkholderiales; family SG8-39; genus SCGC-AG-212-J23. The sequence continues at coordinate 3,882 of VBCP01000260.1, forward strand.
GTACTGGCTCTCCGCGATCATCACGCCGTTCCTGATCTTCGCGCTCGCTACGCTCGGCTTGAACATCCTCACCGGCTACGCCGGCCAGCTCTCGCTCGGCACGGCGGCGTTCATGGGTATCGGCGCCTTCATGGCCTACAACGCGATCCTGCGCGTGCCCTACATGCCGGTCGTTGGCGGCTTCATCGTCGGCGGGCTGTGCGCCGCGGCGGTCGGCATCGTGTTTGGCCTGCCGAGCCTGCGCATCAAGGGCTTTTATCTCGCGGTTGCCACGCTCGCCTGCCAGTTCTTCGTGCTGTGGGCGCTGAACCGCGTCGGCTGGTTCTCGAACTACAGCTCGTCGGGCGTGATCACCGCGCAACGGATGGAGATCCTCGGCTACCCAATCGACACGCCGGCCGCCAAGTATTTGCTGACGCTCGCGATCGTCGCGCTGATGGCGCTCGCCGCCAAGAACCTGATGCGCAGCGAAACCGGACGCGCCTTCATGGCGGTGCGCGACATGGACGTCGCGGCGAGCGTGATCGGCATTCCGATGATGAAGACCAAGCTGCTC
>VBCP01000261.1:0-1051 GCA_005888925.1 Betaproteobacteria bacterium
TTCAATCCTTACGTTGCCACCTCAAAAAAATCACGCTATCCTTCGCGCGCACGCCTGATCCATGCAGGCCGAAGATAAGAATCCGCAGTAAATATCTGAATTAGGAAGCACTTTGGCCGATCTGGGGTTGGGGGTGGGAGGGGACGGCGTGCGTCGCATTACGACGACTTGTGTCGTCGCTTCTCTACACGCGTTTTCCGTTCACGCAGCAAATCTAAAAACCGTTGTTGCTTGCGCGCACGTGTCCTGTCGTGCGCGCCGCACTCGCAAAAGAAAGCCGGAGTGACGAGATGAATCTGAATCTTTTTTCCAGGCGCACAGCGCAGTACGCGCTCGCGCGTTCGTTGGGTTTCGTTCTGCTCGCGCTCGCGAGCGTCTGCGCGTTCGCGCAGCAGCGTCCCGATGCCGGACAGGTGCTCGAGCAGACGCGCCAGCCGCTGCGCCTGCCGCCACCGGACGAGCCCGTGCTGCCGAAGCCGCCCGAGCCCAAGCCCGCGCTGCCGTCCTCGCCGCAGCTTCGCGTAACGGTGCAGCAGTTCACCTTCACCGGCAACACGCTCTACCCCGAGGAAGCGCTGCAGGCGCAAGTCACCGAATTCATCGGCAAGGAGCTCGACTTCGAAGGACTCAACGAAGCGGCGACGAAGGTGCGCGCGTTCTACCGCACGCGCGGCTACTTCCTCGCGCAGGCCTATCTGCCGCAGCAGGCGATCCGCGACGGAAAGGTCGAGATCGGCATCATCGAAGGGCGCGTCGGCGAGGTCGAGCTCGACCGCAAAGAGGGAGCGCACTTCGCCGACAGCCTGCTGGTCGGCATCCTCGGCTCGCATCTCAAGCAGGGCCAGATCATCACCGAGACCGGCCTCGAGCGGCCGCTGCTCATCATCAACGACCTGCCCGGCGCGCAGGTGACCTCCGAAATCCGCCCGAGCAGGATCCTCGGCGCCGCGGACCTGCGCGTGAACGTGTCGCAGGCGGGCGGGCGCTTCAACGGCTCGGTCGACGCCGACAACCAGGGCAACCGCTTCACCGGCGAGTACCGCGCCGGCGC
>VBCP01000261.1:1155-3142 GCA_005888925.1 Betaproteobacteria bacterium
CCAAGTTCGAATACCGCCTCGCCAAGGACTTCGCGAACCTGAACGCGAACGGCGAGGGCGAGGTGAAGAGCATCTACGGCTTCCATCCGATTGTCCGCACGCGCAACAGCAACGTCATCCTGCAGGTGTCCTACGAGGATAAGAAGCTGATCGACCGCATCGAGTCGCAGGCCTCGTTGGAAGAGCGCGCGATCAGCGCCTTCAAGTTCGGCCTGGTCGGCGACTTCCGCGACGCCTTCCTCGGCGGAGGCCTGAACGCCTATGCCTTCACCGTGACGCGCGGCGAGCTCGGCATCGCGCCGCCCAGCGTGCTCGCCTTGGACATCGGGCCCACGGGCCATCAGACCTTCGGCTCCTTCCTCAAGTACAACGTCGACGCGCGGCGCCTGCAGCGCATCACCGACAACGCGAGCGTGCTGTTTTCGCTTTCGGGCCAGCGCGCGACCAAGAACCTGGCCTCGGCGGAGAAGTTCTCGCTCGGCGGCGCGAACGGCGTGCGCGCCTTTCCAGTCGGCGAAGCGACCGCGGACATCGGCCTGCTCGCGACCGTCGAAGGCCGCTACATCTGGCCCGGCGTCAAGATTTTCGGCGGCGACCTGACGTTCCCCTCGGACGCGGAAAACAACCGCTCGATCGGCGGCTACGGCTTCGGCATGTCCGCGGGCCAGGACGGCGGCTTCCTGGTGCGCGCGAGCGCAGCGTGGAAGACACACGGGATCCCGCAATCGGATACGCAGCCGCGCGTGCCGCGCGTGTGGCTGCAGGCGATCAAATGGTTTTGAGGGGAGAGCCGGTGACTTTTTTCCGGATCTCAAGGTTTCTAACAGTTCGCGAGGGAGCGCCGACCTAAGCTCGGTGCACCCCGCAGTGGTGAGGTTGACAGGAGAGGACCATGGCAACAACGAAACGTACAAGTCCCCGTAACACGCGTTCCCGCAAGAACGTCAACATGGCGAGAGGCTCGGCGCGCACAAAGCGTGTGCTGCGCACGCAGCCGCGAGCGCTGGCCTTCGCGGTCGGCGCCGCGCTATTCCCATGGACTTTCCTGAATCCGGCTTACGCCGATCCGGCGGCGAACATGCTGCCGACCGGCGGATCCGTGGCCGCAGGCGCCGCGAGCATCTCGACCTCCGGGTCGAACATGCAGGTCACGCAGAGCACCAACTCGGCGATCCTCAACTGGCAGAGCTTCTCGATCGGCTCGAGCGCCTGGGTCAACTTCAGCCAGCCGAGCTCCTCGGCGATCGCGCTCAACCGCGTCACGGGCAGCAATCCGTCCGAAATCTTCGGCCACCTCACCGCGAACGGACAAATCTTCTTCACCAACCCGAACGGCATCCTGTTCGGGCGCAGCGCCTCGGTCGACGTCGGCAACCTCTTCGCCACCACCCTCTCGATCACCGACCGCGATTTCCTCGCCAATCGCCAGAATTGGTACAACGCCGGCGGCGCCGGCTCGGTCGTCAACCAGGGCGTCATCACCGCCAACGGCTACGCCGCGCTCGCGGGCCCGCAAGTCCGTAACGACGGCGTCATCATCGCGCGCGCCGGCACCGTGGCCCTCGCCGCGGGCGATCGCGTCTCCCTCGACATGGTCGGCGACGGCCTCATCAGCGTGAGCGTCGATCAGGCCGCGCTCAACGCCTCTGCCATCAACGCCGGCCGCATCCAGGCCGATGGCGGCAACGTCCTCCTGACCGCGCGCAGCGCCAACGCGCTGCTCGACACGGTCGTCAACAACTCGGGCGTCATCCGCGCCAACTCGCTCATCGAGCGGAACGGCGAAATCATCCTCGACGGCGGCTCGGCCGGCGTCGTCAGCAACACCGGCACCCTCACTGCGTCCGGCACCGCCGCAGGTACGACCGGCGGTACGGTGAAAGTGCTCGGAAAGTACGTCGGCCTGTTCGGCGGCTCCACGATCGACGCTTCCGGCGACGCCGGTGGCGGCACTGTTCTCATTGGCGGCAACTTCCACGGCGCGGGC
>VBCP01000263.1 GCA_005888925.1 Betaproteobacteria bacterium
GGCCAAGCTCGACGGCGTCGATCCGAAGGCGTTCCTCGAAACAGTCCATGCCTTCAATGCCGCCGTGCGCACCGACGTTCCTTTCGAGCACACGATCAAGGACGGACGCGGAACGCTCGACCTCGATCCACCGAAATCGAACTGGGCGCAGGCGCTCGATACGCCGCCGTTCGAAGCGTATGCGACAACCTGCGGCATCACCTTCACGTTCGGCGGCTTGCGCATCGATCCGTCCAACGGGCAGGTCCTCGACGTGACGCTTGCGCGCATCCCCGGATTGTTCTGCGCCGGCGAGATGGTCGGCGGCTTGTTCTACTTCAACTATCCGAGCGGCACCGGACTCGTGTCGGGCGCACTGTTTGGTCGTCTCGCGGGAACCGGCGCGGGCCGCTCGCGATACTGACCGTACACGATCTCGGAACAGGAGGTCTTGAAATCCCTCTCATGCCTTCGCGTCGGTCGACGGTGGACCGAAATGGCCGCAGCGACCTCTCATGCCCTGCCGGAACTTCTCGCGCTCTTCCGGCGTCATCTGCTCCCAGCGCGCGGCCATGCGGTGGCGCCAGTACATGCCGAAGCCCGGCCGCCCGCGCCAGCCGCCGACGAGAAGCCGGCTCAGGACCAGTAGCCCGAGCGCCTGCCAGAAGCCGATCTCGCGCCAGCCGAAGAGCGGCGGCAGCAGCCAGTTCCACAGCGCCATCACCGCGAAGCTGACCGCGACGACGATCAGCGCCACGAAGAGCGCGATTTTCAATCCTCTTCCGATCCAATATCTCATCTCGTCACCCGTTCAAACAAAGTCCTCGTAAATGGCCTGCAGCCGCTGCCGCAGGTAGAGCACGGCGTAGCGCTTGCGCGAGAGCAGGGTATTCACGCTCACCCCAGTCTCGGCGGCAAGCTCCTTGAAGCTGCGGCCCTCGAGCTCATGCGCGATGAACACCTCGCGCTGGGCCTCGGGAAGCTCGCCGAGCGCCGCATCGAGTTCCTCGAGCAGCACGCTGCGCGCGTAGGCCGCTTCCGGTCCCGTTTCCGGCGATGGCAGCAGCTCTTCCACGCCGTCCGATTCCTCGCCGTCCGCCTCGCCCGCCAGATCGCTCAGCGCCTCCGCTTTCTTCTTGCGAAAGAGATCCGTGATGCGATTTCTGGCGACACGGAAGAGCCACGCGCCGACCTGCTCCACCGGCTTCATCAGCCGATAGGACTCGACGAGCTCGGCGAAGACCTCCTGCAGGATGTCCTCGACCTCGCCCGGATCGGCCACGCGCCTGCGGATAAAGCTGCGCAGCCGGCCGCGCTCGCGCCCGATCTGCGCGGCGATGCGCTGCTCCAGCTCCGCGCTCATCGAATCGACACGCAGCGTCTGCATCCGTACCTATGTAGACGGATCAACGGCCAGAATATTGTAGGAGTGCCGTTAGGCAGATTTCGCGGTCGAGCCCGGCACGGCAGCGCTCTGCGCGATCTGGCTGCGCACGAACTGGATGTGCTGCCGCAGGACGTAGAGCTGCTCGGCGACCGAGGCCGGCAATTTTCCGGTGATGATCCGCCGCTCGATCTCGTCGAGCCGTTTGAGCAGATCCGCGCGCTGCTCGGGCGTGGTTTGTCCGAACGCCACGCGCTCGAGCGCCATCAGCTCGCCGTAGCGCCGGTAGATGCGCGCATTGACGCGCCACTTGTAGAGCCACGGCACCAGCTTCGCGCCCGGGATCAGGATCACCGCGAGCGGCACCAGCACGATCACGATCCGATCGACGAGGCTCGCGAGCCAGAACGGGAGGTGCTTGTAGGCGAAGCCCTTGCCGGACGTGTAATAGCGGGTGGCGTCCTCGCTCACGCGGTATTCGTGCTCGAGCGGCGCGGGGAATTCGCCCGCCCTCTGCAGCAGGGTCGCGCGGCCGTGCACTTCCTGCGCTGCCTGGATCAACATGTCGGAGAGCGCCGGATGCAGGCCCGGGCGCGCGAGGAGCTCCACCGTCGGCGCGACCATGGTGAGCGTCTGCGGCGGCGTGTTCTTGCCCAGATCGAGCGAGCCCGGCGGCAGCGCGAGCTTGGTGAGATAGCGGAAGCGGCCCACGTACGCATCGGCCTGCACGAAATCGAAGAGGCGGATGCTTTCCGTATGAATGAGCTCGCGCATCGTCGCCGGCGTCGCCGAGTCGCCCATGATGAACGCGGCATCGACCTCGCCTTTCACGAGCGCCTCCTGCGCCGCCTTGCCCTCGAGGTCGACGAGCTTCGATTTGCCGCCTGCTTCGATGCCGTTCGCCTTGAGGAGCGTTTCGGCGAGCACGCGCGCGCCGCTTCCTTCGCGGCCGATGGCGATGCGTCTGCCGCTCAGCTCGGAGAGCAGCTTG
>VBCP01000025.1 GCA_005888925.1 Betaproteobacteria bacterium
CACGATCTCTACCTGCCGATCGCGACGCTGGAGGAGCTCGACCAGCACAAGCGCGGCCTCTCGGACGTGTCGCGCAACGCGCGCCAGGCGAGCCGCTTCCTGGACGAGATCGTCTCGACCGCGGTGCCCGACATCAAGGCCGGCCTCGTCATCAAGACGCGCGACGGGCAGAGCGCGAAGGGGCGCCTTTTCCTGCAGACCGAGGCGATGAACGGCGAGCTGCCGGCGACGCTCGCCTCCGGCAAGACCGACAACCAGATCCTCGCCGTGGTGCGCTCGTTGCAGGAGCGCGAGCCGCAGCGCCAGGTGGTGCTGGTGTCGAAGGACATCAACATGCGCATCAAGGCGCGCGCGCTCGGGCTCGCCGCCGAGGACTATTTCAACGACAAGGTGCTGGAGGACGCCGACCTCCTCTACACCGGCGTGCGCCCGCTGCCGAAGGATTTCTGGGACACGCACGGCCGCGACGTCGAATCCTGGAAAAAAGACGGCCACACCTACTACCGCGTGCGCGGCCCGCTGGTGCCGAAGCTGCACGTCAACGAGTTCGTCTACGACGAGACCGGCGAGCGGCCGCTTTACGCGCTGGTGAAGGAGACCACCGGGCGCATCGCCGTGATCGAGACGCTGCGCGATTACACGCACACCAAGAACTCGGTGTGGGGCATCATGGCGCGCAACCGCGAGCAGAACTTCGCGCTCAACCTGCTGATGAATCCGGCGGTCGACTTCATCACGCTGCTCGGCCAGGCGGGCACCGGCAAGACGCTGCTCGCGCTCGCCGCCGGGCTCACTCAAGTGCTTGACGACAAGCGCTACTCCGAGATCATCATGACGCGCGTCACGGTGCCGATCGGCGAGGACATCGGCTTCCTGCCAGGCACCGAGGAGGAGAAGATGACGCCCTGGATGGGCGCGCTCGAGGACAACCTCGACGTGCTCAATACCACCGACGAATCCGGCGGCGAGTGGGGCCGCGCCGCGACGCGGGATCTGGTGCGCTCGCGCATCAAGGTGAAGTCGCTCAACTTCATGCGCGGGCGCACCTTCGTCAACAAGTGGCTGATCATCGACGAGGCGCAGAACCTCACGCCCAAGCAGATGAAGACGCTGGTGACGCGCGCCGGCCCGGGCACCAAGGTGGTGTGCCTGGGCAACGTCGCGCAGATCGATACGCCCTACCTCACCGAGGGCAGCTCGGGGCTCACCTACGTCGTCGACCGCATGAAGGACTGGACGCACGCCGGGCACATCACGCTCGCGCGCGGCGAGCGCTCGCGCCTCGCGGACCACGCCGCCGACGTGCTGTAGCAAATTCGGGGTCAGGAATAAGTCAGCCTCCCGGCTGTTTCGACAACTTAACAGGCGTTTCTGCTACATTCCCGCGCTCTGATTTCCCCAATTAGGATCCCATGACGCCCCTCGTTCGCGCAGTTGCACTGCTTGCCGCGCTCGCCGTGCCGTTCGCCGTCGCCGCCCAGAAATTCGAACCGCAGGTCGGCCAGGCCGGCAAGGACGTGATCTGGGTGCCGACGCCCGACGAAGTGGTCGACCGCATGCTGACGATGGCGCAGCTCGGGCCGAGCGACTTCCACATGGACCTGGGCTCGGGCGACGGCAAGATCGTGATCGCGGCCGCCAAGCGCGGCGCGAAGGCGCTCGGCATCGAATACAACCCCGACATGGTGAAGGTCGCGCAGGACAACGCGCAGAAGGCGGGCGTCGCCGACAAGGCGAGCTTCCGCCGCGCCGACATCTTCCAGACCGACTTCAGCCAGGCGAGCGTCATCACGCTGTATCTCTTGCCCGCGCTCAACATGAAGCTGCGCCCCACGATTCTCTCGATGCGCCCGGGCACGCGCGTGGTGTCGCACTCCTTCACCATGGAAGACTGGGAAGCCGACGAGATCTCCACCATGGACGGGCGCCGCGCCTACTTCTGGGTGGTGCCGGCAAACGTGATGGGCAGCTGGGCGCTCGAAGCCGGCGGCCAGAAAAGCGAGCTCGCGCTCGAGCAGACCTTCCAGAAGATCAACGGCACCGTTGCGCTGGGCGGCGTGCACGGCGGCCTGCGCGAGGCGCGCTTGCGCGGCGCGCAGATCGCCTTCGCCTACGTCGACGACAAGGGCGTGCGCCGCGACTTCACCGGCCAGGTGAACGGCCGGCAGATGCAGGGCAGCTTCCGCGACGAGAAGGGGCAGGAAGGGCGCTGGAGCGCGACTAAGAAGTAACCCGACTCCAGACGGGGCTCAAGACGGGGCCGCATCAAAAGGCATTGGGGTCCTGGAAGTTGGCGAAGCGCGTGAAGCGGCCGAGGAACGTGAGGTCGACGCGCCCGATCGGGCCGTTTCGCTGCTTGCCGATGATGATCTCGGCGCGGCCCTTCGCCTCCTCCTTGTCCGGGGAGTACACCTCTTCGCGGTAGATGAAGAGGATCACGTCGGCGTCCTGCTCGATCGCGCCCGACTCGCGCAGGTCCGACATCATCGGGCGCCGGTCGTTGCGCTGCTCGACCGCGCGCGAGAGCTGCGACAGCGCGATCACCGGCACCTCGAGCTCCTTGGCGAGCGCCTTCAGCGAGCGCGAGATCTCCGAGATCTCGGTGGCGCGGTTCTCGCCGTGCGATGACGCCGACATCAGCTGCAGGTAGTCGACGATCACCAGCCCGAGCTTCGAGTACTCGCGCTTGAGCCGCCGGGCGCGCGCGCGCACTTCCAGCGCGTTGAGCGCCGGGGTCTCGTCGACGTGAATCGAGGTCTCGTGCAGCCGCCCCATCGCCTCGGTGAGCTGCGACCACTCCTCGTCGGCCAGGCGCCCGGTGCGCAGCTTGTGCGCGTCGACCTTGGCGATGGATGACAGCATGCGGATGGCGAGCTGGCTCGAGCTCATCTCCATGCTGAAGATCGCGACCGGCAGCCGCACGCTCGGGTGCAGCGCGACGTGCTCGGCGATGTTCAGCGCGAACGCGGTCTTGCCCATCGAGGGCCGGCCGGCGATGATCACCAGGTCGCCGGGCTGCAATCCGGCGGTGCGGATATCGAGGTCCGTGAAGCCGGTCGGCACGCCGGTGATGTCGGAGGGATTGTCCTGGTTGTGCAGGTGGTCGATGCGCTCGTAGACCTTGCCGAGGATCGGCGCGATGCCGATCAGCCCCTGGTCGCGGCGCGCGCCGGATTCCGCGATCTGGAAGATCTTGGATTCCGCCTCGTCGAGGAGCTGCCCCACCTCCTTGCCCGACGGGGCGAGCGCGCTCTCGGCGATCTCGGTGGCGACCTGGGCGAGGCGCCGCTGCACCGCGCGCTCGCGCACCAGCTCCGCGTAGCGGCGCACGTTGAGCGAGCTCGGCGTGTTCTGCGAGAGCGCCGCGAGGTATGACGGGCCGCCGGTCTTGTCCTTGTCCTCGCTGCCCTCGATCGACTCGGCGACGGTGACGACGTCGGCCGGCCGCGAATTTTCGAGCAGCCGCTGGATGTGGCGCCAGATGCGGCGGTGATCGTCGCGGTAGAAGTCTTCCGCCGCGACCAGATCGGCGATGCGGTCGAACGCCTGGTTGTCGATCAAGAGCGCGCCAAGCAGCGACTGCTCCGCCTCGACCGAGTGCGGCGGGACCCTGAGTGCTACAAGCTGTGCGTCAGCGCTCGACTCGCGCGCGACGCTCTGTGCGACGGCCATTTTTTCTGCTTACCTCCCCGGCCGGAATCATAGGGACCAACGGGCAGTTTCGATTTGATCTATTCGAACTGCGGAGCTTCGAATGAAAACGAAGCACGCCGCTGCTGAAAAACTGACCAGCCGAAGCACCAGCGGCGCCGAGCTGTGGATTTCCTGTGAATAGCGTGTCGATAGTTTGTGGATGATACTGTAGAACTCGAAACTAATTTTCTTGACAGGAAAAGGCGCGCGCGCAAAAGAAAAGGGGCTCTCGCGAGCCCCTTTCTCTTACCGGCGCAGGCGTGCTACTGCTCGCCGAGCACGGCTACGGTGATGGTGACGGTGACGTCGGTGTGCAGCGCGATCTGGATCGGGACGTCGCCCACCTGCTTGAGCGGCCCCTGCGGCATGCGCACGTTGGCGCGCTCGACCTCGTGGCCCTGCTTTTGCAGCGCCTCGACGATGTCGTAGTTGGTGACCGAGCCGAACAGCCGGCCGTCGGGCCCCGCCTTCTGCGTGATCTGCAGCGTCAGCCCGTCGAGCTTCGCGCCGCGCTCCTGCGCCTTCTTCAGCGTCTCGGCCTGGGCTTTCTCCAGCTCCGAGCGGCGGGACTCGAATGCCTTGAGGTTGGCCTCGGTGGCGCGCTTCGCCTTGCCGTGCGGGATGAGGAAATTGCGCGCGAAGCCGTCCTTCACCTTGACGACGTCGCCGAGCTCGCCGAGGTTGGCGACCTTCTCCATCAGGATGACTTGCATCAGTGCAGATCCGTGTACGGCAGCAGCGCGAGGAACCGGGCGCGTTTAATGGCTTCGGACAGCTGGCGCTGGTAGCCCGCGGCGGTGCCGGTGATGCGCGCCGGAATGATCTTGCCGGTCTCGTTGACGAAGTCCTTCAGGACCTCGACGTCCTTGTAGTCGATCCACTCGGCCTTCTCGGCGGTGAAGCGGCAGAACTTGCGGCGGCGGAAGAGCGCCCGCTGGCCCTTGTCCTTCTTGTCCTTGCCGAACTTCCCTTTGCCTTTACCTTTGCCTCTGCGTGGCGGGGGCATCTCTACGCTCCTTCTACGAACTCAATATTGGTCACGTGCAGCATCAGTTTCTTCGAGCGCTTGCTCTTCGCGCTCAGGAAGCCCTGCAGCCGTACCTCGCTGCCGAGCGGCCTGCCTGCAATCAATCGCGCCTGCGCCTCGAAGGCGACGGCGCCGATCTCGGCCACCACCTTGCGCCTGCCGCCGGCCTCGTCCTGCTCGGATTCGTGCGCGAGCTTGAATTCGACCGCGGCGAGGCCTGCCGGCGTGTGGCGCAGCGCGCCCCGCTCAAGCAGCCGGCCGCTCAGCTCGAGCCGGTTCTGCGCCAAGCTCGCCGCCGCGCTCCATCAGCGACTTCGATTTCTCTTCCTTCATCATCGGCGACGGCGCGGTCCAGGCCTTGTCCATCTTGACGATCAGGTGGCGCAGCACCGCGTCGGAGAACTTGAACGAGTGCTCGAGCTCGGTGAGCGTCTCGTTGTCGCACTCGATGTTCAGCGGGTAGGCGAGCTGGCGCCGCCCCCAGTCTTCCAGGCGATGCACCGTGCCTTGGCGGCCTGCGATCAGGCCCTTGTAGCGCTCGACCATCGCGGGCACCTGCTCGCTCTGGTCGGGATGGACGATGAAGACGATCTCGTAATGTCGCATGCCGATTTAGCTCCTATTCCTATGGTTCATTTGGAAAATGAGGCCTACCGTCATGCGTAACGGTGAGACCAGGAAGGGGGCGGATTATAGCAGTCAAAACAATGCTAAACGCCAGCGATGCCGAGCTCCTTTTTCACCGTCTCGAGCACCGGGCCGACCTTCTGCACGGCCTTGCGGATCTTGTCCGGCTTGGTTTCCAGCGTGCGCGCCCAGTAGTCGAGCGCCTCGGGCTTTAGCTCGATCAGCGTCGGATCGGGCGGGGTGTAGGCGGGTCCGGTCTTGGCCATGCGCGTCTGACCCGCCCTTTGCGCACTGGTTCGGCGGCGCACCGATTCGAACAGGCAGACGCCCGCCGAGACGGAAACGTTGAGGCTTTCCACCTCGCCGCCCATCGGAATGCTCACGAGGAGATCGCAGTTCTCGCGCGTCAGGCGCCGCATTCCTTCGCCCTCGGCGCCGAGCACCCAGGCAATGGCGTCGGGCAGCTGCGCGTCGTAAAGCGACTGCGGCGCGCGCTCCTCGGCCCCGACGATCCACACGTGGCGCTCCTTGAGCTCGCGCAGCGTGCGCGCCAGATTCGTCACCATCAGGTAAGGCGTCGCTTCGGCGGCGCCGCTCGCCACCTTGGACACCGCTGGCGTGATGCCGGCGGCGCGGTCCTTCGGCGCGATCACCGCATGCGCGCCCGCCGCGTTCGCCACCCGCAGGCAGGCGCCGAGGTTGTGCGGGTCGGTGACGCCGTCCAGCACCAGGAGGAGCGGCTGCTCCACCGCATCCAGAACATCGTCCAGGCTCTCGCCCAGCGATTTGACGGCGACGCGCGCGACTACGCCCTGGTGGCGCCCGCCGCCGTAGAACCCATCGAGGCGCTTGGTCGGCACGCGCATCAAGCGCACGCCGGTGCGCTCGGCGGCCCCGGCGAGGTCCTTGCCGCGCGCGTCGTTGCGCGTCTCATCCAGAAAAATCTCCAGCACCGACGACGGATCGGCCCGCAGCCGCGCAAGCACCGCGTGGAAGCCGAACACGATCCGAGGTTTCTTCACGCCGGCACCAGGTCCATCTTGCGCTGGTCGACGTCGACGCGCACCAGCTTCACCCTCATGCGGTCAGCCAGGCGGAAGCGCTTCTTGGTGCGCTCGCCGAAGAGGAGATGGCGCGCGCCGTCGTACTGGAAGTAGTCGCGCCCGAGCTCCGAGATGTGCACCAGGCCGTCGACGAAGTATTCGTCCAGGGTGACGAACAGGCCGAAGGGCGCCACGCCGGTGATGGTGCCGGAAAACGTGCCGCCGACGTGGTCGCGCATGTAGTAGCACTTGAGCCAGCTCTCGACGTCGCGGCTCGCGTCGTCGGCGCGCCGCTCGGTCTCGGAGCAGTGCCGGCCGAGCGCCTCCCAGTCGAGGCCGTCGTATCTCTTGTTGCTCAGCAGCGCTTTGATCGCGCGATGCACCAGAAGATCGGGGTAGCGCCGGATGGGCGAGGTGAAATGCACGTAGGCCTCGAAGGCGAGGCCGAAGTGGCCGAGGTTCTCCGGCGTATAGACCGCCTGCTTGAGGGAGCGCAACAGCACCGTCTGCAGCAGGTTGAAGTCGGGCCGGCCGCGGATCTTGTCGAGCAGCGCCGCATAGTCGCGCGGCTTCGGGATGTCGCCGCCGGGCAGGCCGAGCCCGAGCTCGGCGAGGAACGCGCGCAGCGCGGCCACCTTCTCCTCCGCGGGCACGTCGTGCACGCGGTAGAGCACCGGCTGGCCGCGCTCGGCGACGAAATTGCCGGCGCAGACGTTCGCCGCGAGCATGCATTCCTCGATGATGCGGTGCGCGTCATTGCGCGTCTCGGGGACGATTTTTTCGATCTTGCCCTTCGGATCGAACAGCATGCGCGTTTCCACCGTCTCGAAATCGATGGCGCCGCGCTTGCTGCGGCTGCGATAGAGCGCCCGGAAGAGCTCGTTCAGCCGCGCGATGTGCTCCGGCGGATTGCCGCTTTCGATGTCGGCCCAGACCTTGGTGTAGGTCAGGCGCGCCTGCGAGCGGAACACCGCCGGGTAGAACTCGTAGCGCCCGAGCTCGCCCTGCGCCGAGATCGCCACCTCGCAGACCATCGCCAGGCGGTCGACCTTCGGGTTGAGCGAGCAGATGCCGTTGGAGAGCTTCTCCGGCAGCATCGGAATCACGCGGCGCGGGAAGTACACCGAAGTGCCCCGCTCGCGGGCGTCCATGTCGAGCGCGTCGCCATGCTTCACGTAATGGCTGACGTCGGCGATCGCCACCCACAGGCGGAAGTCCTTTCCCTCCCGGCGGCAAACCACCGCATCGTCGAAGTCCCTGGCGGTCTCGCCGTCGATGGTGACGAACTCGAGCGCGCGCAGGTCGCGGCGGCCGCGGGCGTCTTCGTCGCGCACCTCGTCCGGTATCGAGCGCGCGAGCGCCAGCGCCTGCTTGGAGAAGCGGTGCGGCAGGTCGAACTTGCGCAGCGCGATCTCGATCTCCATGCCGGGATCGGCGTGGTGGCCGAGCACCTCGGCAACACGGCCGACCGGCTGCGCATGCGGCGCCGGCTGCTCGACCAGATCGACGGTGACGATCTCGCCGGGCTTGGCCTTGCGCGCCTCGCCGGGCGGCACCAGGATGTCGTGCGCGATGCGCCGGTCCTCGGGTATCAGCACCAGCACGCCGCGCTCGTCGTGCAGCCGCCCGACGATGCGGCGCTTCGCGCGCTCGAGCACCTCGACCAGCGCGCCGAGCGGCCGGCCGCGATGATCGGTGCCGCTCACGCGCACCGAGGCGCGGTCGCCGTGCATCAGGCTCCTCATCTCGTGCGGCGGCAGGAACACCGAGGCGCCGCCCTCGTCGGGGACCAGGAAGCCGTGACCGTCGGGGTGGCCTTCGACGCGCCCCGCGAGCACCGCGATGCGCTTGGCGACGAGCAGGCTGCCGGCGCGGTTCTGCACCACTTCGCCGGCGCGCTCAAGCGCCGCGAGGCCCGCGCTGAACGCACTGCGCTCGCGCCCGCGGATCTCGAGCCGCGCGGCGAGCTCCTTCGGCGTGAGCGGCTCGCCCGCGCGCTCGAGCTCGCGCAGGATCTCGCGGCTGTAGTTGTCGCCGGGCGCGTCGCTGCGCTCGGCTCTTGCTCTTCTTCGCAGCGCGGTGCGGCTGGCTCGTTTTTTAGGCATTCTTTTTTTCAGCTAAAATCGCGCCTCCCTGCCGAGGTGGCGGAATTGGTAGACGCACTAGGTTCAGGTCCTAGCGGTGGCAACACTGTGGGGGTTCGAGTCCCTTCCTCGGCACCAGATACGGCGCCTCGAGAAGTTTAACCCGGACGACGCAGCTTAACGCTTGGCGGCGTGGATCGCGCCGAAGCCGGCGTGCGCGAACTGCTGTCCGAAGCGCCGCCCGCGCTCGAGGCTGTAGAGCCTGCTTTGCAGGAGCTCGAGCGCGCCGCGGATCTGCTGGCGCAGGAAGTCGATGCCCGATAGCGGGCCGCGCGCGCGGTGCTCGGCCTGCGACAGGAGCTCGGCGGAATACTCGGCGATCGCGCGGATCTTCTCGCGGCAGTAGTCGTCCTCGATCGCGTCCTGCACCTCGCGGCACAGGTCGACCACGCGCCGCAGCGCGCGCAGGTCGGCGCCCGGCCCGGCGTAGCTCTCGATGATGCGTCGCAGAGCCGCCTGTCCGTCGCGCGCGCGTTCGATGTCCGGATAGCCCATGTTCTTGCGGACCATTCTGCGCCGTAGCCGCGCGCAGCGCATGTCGCGTGCGCTAGGCGCGCGTTGTCGCCGGGCGACTACAGCCCAAGCGCCGGAGCCCACTTGGACTATGCCGCCCGGGCAAGGGGATGACGCCGCAGTGATACAACGTTCTCCCTATGTACCGGCGCATCGCGGCCCTGCTCCTCTCCTGCCTCGTCGCGGGCTGCTCGTCGCTGCTGCCAAAATCCAAGGAAGTCACCGCGAGCCCCTGGCAGACCTACCAGGACGCCCAGGACACCTTCGACAAGATCATCCCGGGCCAGACCACGATCGCTGACCTGCGGCTGATGAGCCTCGACCCGGGCTCGAATGCCAACATCGCGATCCTGAATTACGCCGACGTGATGCGCAAATTCCTGCTCAACCAGTCGTTCTCGATCAACGACCTGGACGACGGCGTGCGCCAGTGCGTGCTCAGAAGCAGCGCATGGGCAACGTCGTATTCGACGTCCTCGGCTTCCACCGCGAGACGCATACCGCGGGCTGGCGCTTCAACGGGCTCATCCTCATCAAGGATGACATCGTCGTGTACAAGCTCACCGGCGGCCAGCCGGTGATCCAGCAGACCGAAGAGAACCAGAACCCGCTCGGCCCGGTGCAGGCGATCGGCAGCAAGATCACCGGCGTCAGCTTCTAGTTTTTCCAGCCCCCGCCCAGGGCCTTCATCAGATCCACGCTGAACGCGAGCCGCGCCTGGCGGTTGCGCACGAACGCGAGCTCCGCATCGTTGGCGGTGCGCTGGGCATCGAGCACTTCGAGGTAAGGCGAATAGCCGGACTGGTAGCGCAGCGTCGAGAGCTCGAGGGCGTTGCGCGCGGCCTGCAGACGCTCGAGCAGCTCGGCTTCGCTCGCGCCGGTCTGCTGCGCGTTGACCAGCGCGTCCGCCACCTCGCGAAAGCCGCTTTCGATCGCCCGCTGGTAGCCCGCCACCGCCTGCTCGCGCCGCGCGCGCGCCTGGTCGACGCGCGCCTCGCGCCGCCCCGCGTCGAAGATCGGCAAAGCGAGGCCGAAGCCGAGCGTCCAGATGCGGGCGCCGGTCGTGAGCAGCGTGTCGAGCTCGCCGCTCTGCGCGCCGGCTGCCGCGGTGAGCGATAGCGTGGGAAAGAGTGCCGCGCGCGCGATGCCGATCTGCGCGTTCGCGGCGACCAGCACTTCCTCGGCCTGTCGGATGTCGGGCCGCCGCTCGAGAAGCGCCGAGGGCAGGCCGGTCGGCGGCAGCGGCACGAGCGGCAGCGCAAAGACGTCGCCGGCGGCGAGCTTGAGATCCAGCCTGCCGGTGAGCTGCGCGATCTGGTGCTCGACCAGCGCGCGGCTGCGCTCGGCGTCGCGCTTCTGCACCAGGGCATCGGACAAGGCGCCCTGCGCCTGAAACACGTCGAGCTCCGGCGCGAGGCCGGCGTCGAGCCGCGCCTTCGCTATGTCGAGCGAATCACGCCGCACGCGGATCGAGTTGTCGAGCACGTTGATTTGGGCGTCGAGCGAGCGCAGGGCGAAATAGGCCTGCGCGATGCCGCCGGCCAGCGTGATCGCGACCACGTCCTGGCCCAGGCGGCTGCCGAGCAGGTTGGCGCGCGCCGCCTCGGTGGCGCGCGCGAACCGGCCCCAGAAGTCCAGCTCGAAGTTGGTCGACGCGAGGAGCTGGTGACTCGGGCGGATGATGGTGCCGGGCGGCGGCGCCGGCACGCCGCTCGCGCTCACGCGGCTGCGGCTGAACGAATAGCCCGCGGTGACATCCGGGAAGAGGGCCGCGCGCGCCTCGCGCAGAACCCCTTCGGCTTCCTGCACGCGTGCCGCGGCAAGGCGCAGGTCGGCGTTGGTTTTCTGCCCGCTCGCCACGAGCTCGTCGAGCGTCGCGTCGGCGTAAAGGCGCCACCAGTCCGGCGCGAGCGCCGCGCCTTCGGCAGGCGAGTCCTCCGGGTAGTGCGCCGGCAACTCCATCGCCGGGCGCTTGTAGTCGGGACCGACGCTCGCGCACGCGCCCAGCAGCACGAGCGGCAGCCACCTCAGCGGCGTCATTTCGCGATCAGCTCGTGCGCGTGCTCGGCGGTGCGCGGCTTCCTGCGCCGGGCAACGAGCACGAAGAAAAGCGGGATAAAAAGCGTGGCGATGAAGGTCGCGCCGAGCATGCCGCCGACCACGCCGGTGCCCATCGAGCGGCGCGCCGCGGCGCCGGCGCCGGTCGAGAGCATCAGCGGCATTACACCGAGCACGAAGGCGAGCGAGGTCATGATGATCGGCCTGAACCGCAGGCGCGCGGCGTTGAGCGCGGCCTCCATCGGCTCCTTGCCTTCGAGAAACCCCTGCTGCGCGAACTCGACGATCAGGATGGCGTTCTTCGCAGCGAGGCCGATCAGCACCACCAGGCCGATCTGGAAGTAGATGTCGTTTTCCAGGCCGCGCATCGCGACGAAGCCGAGCGCGCCGAGCACGGCGAACGGCACCGCGAACACCACCGCAAACGGCAGCAGCCAGCGCTCGTAGAGCGCGGCGAGGATCAGGAACACCATGACGATGGCGAGCGAGAAGGCGATCGCCGACTGCCGGCCGGTGCGTTTTTCCTGGAACGCCTGGCCCGCCCAGGCGATGGAATAGCCTTCCGGCAGCGCCTTGGCCGCGACCTGTTCCACCGCGCGGATCGCCTCGCCGGAGGATACGCCGGGCCGGCCGTTGCCCAGAACGCGCGCCGCGACGAAGCCGTTGAAGCGCTCGAGCTGCTCCGGGCCGATGACGTTGGACGTCGTAATGAGCGACTTCAGCGGGAGCATCTCGCGCGTCGTGGTCGAGCGCACGAACACCGCGCCGAGGTCCTCGGGCTGCGCGCGAAACGGCGCATCGGCCTGCATCTGCACGCGGAAGGTACGGCCGAACTTGTTGAAGTCGTTGACGTAGAGCGCGGCCATCGTGCTGGAGAGCGCGTCGAACACGTCCTGTACCGGCACGCCGAGCGAGATCGCCTTCTCGCGGTCGACCTCGACCTTGAGCTGCGGCACCGTCGGGCGGAAAAAGGAGTTGATGCCGGTGAGCTGCGGATTCTCGCGCAGCGCGCCGAGGAAGCCCTGCGTGACCTCGTAGAGCCGCGCCGGGTCGGGATTGGTGCGCGCCTGCAGATACATCTCGAAGCCGCCGGCGGTGCCCAGGCCGCGGATTGCGGCCGGGTTGAACGCGATCACCATGCCGTCGCGCAGCGCCGTGCCTTTGCGCGCGATATCGCCGGCGATCGCCCCGGCGGGCAGGCTCTTGCGCTGATCCCAGTGCTTGAGCGGGATGAACATGGTGGCGGCATTGGTCTTGTTGCCGCCGCCCAAGAGATCGAAGCCGTTGATCACCATCGTGTTCTGCACGCCCGGCTCGGCCTGCACGATCTTGCCCAGCTCGCCGGCGAGCTTGCGGGTGCGCTCGAGCGTCGCGCCGTCCGGGAGCTGCACGTTGCCGAAGATGTAGCCCTGGTCTTCCGAGGGCACGAAGCTCGATGGGATGCTGAGGAACAGGCCCACGCAAAGCGCGAGCGTTCCAACGAAGGCCAGGAGCGAAATGTACCGGTGGCGCAGCAGGAGCTCGACGCCGGCGAGAAAGCGCCGCGTGAGCCAGGCGAAGCCGCGGTTGAACGGGACGAAGACGCGCGCTTCATGGTGGCCGGGCTTCATCAGGAGCGCGCAGAGCGCCGGCGTCAGCGTGAGAGCGATGAAGCCGGAGATCACGACTGCAAAAGTGAGCGTCACCGCGAACTGGCGGTAGAGCTGCCCGGCGATGCCGCCGAGGAAGGCGACCGGCACGAACACCGCGCAGAGCACGAGCACGATGGCGACGACGGCGCCGGACACCTCGCGCATCGCCTCGAGCGCCGCCTCGAACGGCGGCATGTGGTTCTCGCGCATCAGGCGCTCGACGTTCTCGAGCACCACGATGGCGTCGTCGACCACGATGCCGATCGCGAGCACCAGCGCGAACAGCGTGAGCGTGTTCATGGAGAAGCCGACCGCCCATAAGCCGGCGAAGGCGCCGATCAGCGACACCGGCACCGCGATCATCGGAATCAGCGTCGCGCGCCAGGTCTGCAGGAAGAGGAACACCACCGCGAGCACCAGCAGCGCCGCCTCGAAGATGGTGGTGTTCACTTCCTTGATCGAAGCGTCGACGAAGCGCGTGGTATCGAAGGGAATGGCGTAGTCCACGCCTTCCGGGAAGCTCGGCCTGAGCTCCTTCATGCGCGCGCGCACCAGGTCGGCTACTTCGAGTGCGTTGGCGCCCGGCTGCAGGAAGGTCGCCATGCCGATGGTCGGCTGGCCGTCGAGCGTATTGGAGGTGTCGTAGTTGAGCGCGCCGAGCTCGAGGCGCGCGATGTCCTTCAGCCGCAGCACGCCCATTGGGCCGTTGGCACGCACCACGATCTCGCCGAACTGCTCGGGGTCGACCAGCCGCCCGGTGGCGGTCACGGTGTAGACGATGTTCTGTCCCGGCGGCGCGGGCTCGGTGCCGATGCGCCCGGCGGCGTACTGGGCGTTCTGCGCGCGCAGCGCGGCGGCGACGTCGGCCGGGGTCACGCCGAGGCGCGCCATCTTCTCCGGGTTGATCCAGACGCGCATCGAGTAGTCGCGCGCGCCGAAGATGGTGACGTCGGCGATGCCGGGCAGGCGCTTCAGCTCGTCGACGATGTTGATCGAGGCGAAATTGGAAAGGTAGAGCGTGTCGCGCTGGTTGCCGGGCGAGATCAGCGACACCACCAGCAGAATGTCGAACGAGCGCTTCTGCACGATGACGCCGTTGCGGCGCACCTCGTCGGGCAGCCGCGGCAGCGCGATCTGCACGCGGTTGTTGACGTTGAACACCGACTGGTCGACGTTGGTGCCCGGCTCGAAGGTGGCGGTGATTTGCAGCGTGCCGTTGGAGGATGAGGTCGAGCTGAAGAAGGACAGCTTTTCGACGCCGGACAACTGTTCTTCTATGGGAGCGGCCACCGTGCGCGACAGCGTTTCGGCGCTCGCCCCCGGATAGGAAGTGGTGATCAGCACCGTGGGCGGCGCGATCTCCGGGTACTGGGAGACGGCCAGCAGCTTGGCCGCGACCAGGCCCGCCAGGACGATGATGATCGCAATCACACCGGCAAACACCGGCCTATGGATGAAAAACTTGGACATCTAGCCGGCTTTTTTGGGCGCGACCGGCGCCCCCGGCCGCAGGCGCACGAGATTGTCGACGATCACCGGATCGCCGGCCTTCAGGCCCTCGAGCACGATCCAGTCCTTGCCCAGCCAGTTGCCGGCGCGGATCGAGCGCTGCACCGCCTTGCCCTCGGCAGCGAGCCAGACGAAGCGCCCGCCCTCGTTCTGCATCACGGCGGTCTGCGGCACGACGATCGCCTGCTGCGAGCCGGCGATGACCCGCACGCGCACGAACTGCCCGGGCAGGAGCGCGAGCTCGGGGTTCGGCACTTCGGCGCGCATCTGCACCGTGCCGGTGGCGGCATCGACCGTCGAGCCGGAGAAATTGACGTGCGCGCTTTGCGGGTAGGCGCGGCCGTCGGCGGTCTCGAGCTTCACTTCCACGGCCTTATCGGCGGCGCGCACCGTGGCGAATTCCGCTTCCGAAAGTGCGAAGCGCACCCACAGCGGATCGCCGCGCGTCAGCGTCGTCAGCATCGCGCTCTCGTTGGTCGGCGAGACGAGACTGCCGATCGACTGCTGCGCGCGCCCCGTGATGCCGCCGATCGGCGCGGCGACCGTCGTGTAGGAAAGGTTGAGCTCCGCCTGGCGCACGCGCGCGCGCGCGACCTGCACCGCGCCGCTCGATTGGCTCACCGCGGAGATGGCCTGGTCGGCTTCCTTCTGGCTGATGGCGCGGCGGTCAGCGAGGAGCTTCAGGCGCTCGGCCTCCTTCTGCGCGAGCTCCTCGCGCGAGCGCTCCTGCGCGAGCGTGCCGCGCGCCTGCGCCAGCTCGATCTCGAAGGGCGCGCGCTCGATCTGGAAGAGCGTCGTGCCAGCCTGGACCGAGTCGCCCTCGGTGTAGAGCTGCTTCTCGAGGATGCCGGCGACCCGCGCGCGCACCTGCACCTCGCGCGAGCCCTCGGTGCGGCCGACCGCCTCGAAGCTCACCGGCACCTCGCGCGGCGCCACTTCGATCACGCTCACCGGCAGCGCCGGCGGCGCGGCCTTGGCGTCGTCCTTCTTCTGCTTGGCGTCGCCCTGGCTGCACCCGGTAGAAATGAGCGCGACCAGCACGCTGAGGGCAATGGCGAGAAGTCTCATGGTGCGTACGCTCGGAGGAAAGAGTCGACGATGCGCGCGGCGCGGCGAGCGTCGTTCTCGCCGCCGTTGCCGACGCCGAAGAGGCGCTTCACCCGGTCAACGCCCGCCAGCATGCTGAGCAGCATCTCGGCGGCGAACTGCGGATCGTCGCGCCGCAGGCGCCCGTCCCGCATCGCGCTGCCGAGATACTGCGCGAGGCGCAGCACGAGCTCGCCGGCGGTGTTGGCATACATCGCCTTGGCGAGGCTTCTGAAGCGCGGCACCGCCGGCACCAGGGTGCGGAACGTGGCGATGCCCTGCGGGCCGAGCGCGCGCTCGCGATACGCGACGGCAAAGCGCATCAGCGCGGCGCGCACATCCCCGCCCTCGAGCTCGACCAGCACGCTCATGGCGAGCTCGCGCGCCACCTCGCTGAACAAGCGATCCTTGCTGGCGAAATGGTGGTAGACGGTCTGCTTTGCGACGCCGGCGCGGCGCGCGATCTCATCGACGCTCGAGGCATAGCCATGCGCGAGAAAGGAATCGGTCGCGGCGCGCAGTACGCGCTCGCGGTTTTCAACCGGCACTGGAGCTCCCCGGGGACCTAGACTAGACCGTGCAGTCTACTCGAAAACGTCGCCCGCGCGCGGCGGCGGCTTGCGGCCGGTGATCATGGCTCGCACCAGGTTCTCGCGGTGGCGCAGGCTCGTATAGGCGACTCCCGCCACATGCAGCGTCGCCAGGACGAGCAGGGCATCGGCGAGCAGGTGGTGCGTTTCCTGCAGCCATTCGACGCCCCAGAAGCGATCGGTGGTGGAGAGCCAGCCGGTACCCGCGACCAGCGCGATCATGGCGAGCAGCGCGACGATCATCCACGCGCCGAGCGGGTTGTGCCCGAGGT
>VBCP01000262.1 GCA_005888925.1 Betaproteobacteria bacterium
AAGCGAAGTCCTCGCGGTTCAGGCGATCGAGCTCCTGCGGCGTGCTGGTGCGCACCGTGGCGCCCGACTTGGCGAGCGTCTCGCGCACCTCGGGGTCGGCGAGCACCTCGTGCAGGGCGGTGTTGTACTTCGCGACGATCTCCTGCGGCATGCCCGCCGGTCCCCAGGCGGAGAACCAGGCGTAGTAGTCGAAGTCCTTCACGCCCTGCTCGTGCAGCGACGGGATCTGCGGCGCAAGCGGTGAGCGCTCGCGCGCCGAGCCGCCGATCGTGCGGATATTGGCGCCCGCGCCGAGGTTGAGCGCGGTGCCCATCGGCACGAACATCGTCGCGATCTGCCCGCCCATCAGGTCGGTGAAGGCGGGCGCCGAGCCTTTGTACGGAATGTGCGTGAGCTGCAGCCCGGTGCGCAGCTTGAGGGACTCCATGATCAGGTGGTGATGCGTGCCGTTGCCGGGCGAGCCGTAGTTCGCGTTGCCGCCTTCGCGCTTCGCCCATTCGGCGAACTCGGCGAAGTTCTGCGCGAGCAGCGTGATCGGCGTGAAGCTCGTGAGCACGTCGAAATCGATTTTGAAGAACAGCGGCAGCGTGAGCGTCGAGTTGACGTTCACGGTGAGCGTGTGGCCGTCGGGCGGCGCCTTCGCCACCGCATCGAGGCCGATCGCGCCGCCCGCGCCGCCGCGGTTCTCGACGATGAACGGCTGGTGCCACTTCGCCTGCATGCGCGGTGCGAGGGTGCGCGCGATCAGGTCAGGCGTCGTCGCCGCGGTCTGACCGAGGATGAAGCGCACCGGGCGGCTCGAGATGCCCTGCGCCCACGCGGCAAAGGGCGTTGCCAGCGTCGCGAGCATCAGCCGGCGGCGCAGTTCATTGACGCGCTGCATTCATCCTCCGTTATTGAGTTAGTCAACACTGGCGCCCGAGGCGCGAATGACGCGCGCCCACTTCTCGCCCTCGGCCTTGAGGTGCGCGGCGAACTCTTCGCGGCTGCTGCCGATGGCGACGAGGCCGTCGTGGGTCATGCGCGCCTTCATCTCCGGCGTGCGCATGATCTTTACGGCCTGGGCGTTAAGAAAATCGAGGATCTCGCGCGGCGTTCCCGCGGGCGCGAGGAAGCCGTACCACTGGCTCGATTCGTAGCCGGCGAGGCCCGATTCGGCGAGCGTCGGCAGCTCGGGAAACGCCGCCAGCCGCTCGCGGCTCGTCACGCCGAGCGCGCGCACCTTGCCGGCGGCGATGTGCGGGCCGGCGTTGATCGCGGGAACGAACATCACGGGCGCGTCGCCTGCCAGCAGGCCGATCATCGCCGGACCGGAACCGCGATAAGGCACGTGCACCATCTGCACGCCCGCCATCGTGTTGAAGAGCTCGCCGGCGAGATGCGGCGTGCTGCCGCTGCCCGCGCCAGCGAAGCCGATCTCGCCCGGGCGTGCCTTCGCCGCGGCGATCAGCTCGGCCACCGAGTGCACCGCGAGCGAGGAATGGACGACGAGGATGTTCGGGCCGAGCGCCATCAGGCTCACCGGCTCGAAGTCCCTTAACGGGTCGTACGGCACCTTCTTGTACAGACTCGGATTCGTCACCAGGCCGGCACCGGTGAAGAGCAGCGTGTAGCCATCGGCGCTCGAGCGCGCGACCAACTCGGTGCCGATATTGCCGTTGGCGCCGCCGCGGTTTTCGATGACGAAGGGCTTGCCGACGCTCTCGGAGAGCGCGTGCGCGAGAACCCGGCCCGCGGCATCGACGCCGCCGCCTGCCGGGAAGGGAACGATCATGCGCACGGGGCCCTTCGGATAGCTCGGCTGTGCGGCCGCGCCGACGGCGAGCAGGCAGGCGCACAGCAGGAAGGTCAATCGCACTTCACCTCCGGTGGATGGCTCGCCATAGCGCGTGCGCCGTGGCCGGCAGCCCGATATCGCGCACCCCGAATTCTGCCAGCGCGTCGGCGAGCGCATTCGCCACCGCGGCGGGCGCCGGCGTGGTGCCGCCTTCGCCGCCGGCCTTGATGCCGAGCGGATTGGTGGGCGAGAGCACCTCGACGATCTCGGAGCGAAAGCTCGGCAGGTCGGCGGCGCGCGGCAGCGCGTAGTCCATCAGCGTGCCGGCGAGCGGCTGGCCCGCGGCGTCCGTCGCGCAGAGCTCGCCCAGCGCCTGTCCCACGCCCTGCGCGATGCCGCCGTGCGTCTGGCCGTGCACGATCAGCGGATTGATGCAGCGCCCGACGTCGTCCACCGCGGTGTAGCGCGTGAGCGCCACCGCGCCCGTCTGCGGGTCGACCTCGCATTCGCAGATCGCGCAGCCGTTCGGAAACACCGGCTCGTGCATCTCGTTGTCCGCGACGACGGCGAGCGCGCCTTGCAGCTCCTGCGGCAGCAGCGCCCGCTCCGCGGCCGCGGCGAGCTCGAGGAAATCGAAGCTGCGCTCGCCCGCGCGGAAGCGGCCCTCCTGGAAAGCGGCCGGCGCCTCGAACAGGAACGATGCGAGGCGCGCGCCCTTCTCGATGAGCTCCTTCGCAGCGATCGAGAACACCGTGGCGGCATGGCGCATCGAGCGTCCTGAGTGCGAGCCGCCGCCCCCGCTCACCACGTCGGTGTCGCCGACTACGATGGCCACGCTTTCCACCGGCACGGAGAGGAGCTCAGCGATCACTTGAGCGAAGCTGGTCTCATGCCCCTGGCCGCTCGACTGCGTGCCGATCACCACGCGCACGCGACCCTCGGGAAGGACAGTGATCTCGGCACGCTCCTTCGGCGAGCCGATCGATGATTCGACGTAGCTCGCAAGGCCGAGGCCGAGCCGCCGGCCGCGCCTGAGCGCGGCGTCGCGGCGCGCCGGGAATCCCGTCCAGTCGGCAAGGCGCATGGCGAGATCCAGGTTCGCCTCGTAGGTGCCGCTGTCGTAAGTCATGCCGACGGCGTTGCGATAGGGCATGGCCTGCGGCGGCACGAGATTGCGCCGCCGCAGTTCGACGCGATCCAAGCCGAGCTGGCGCGCCGCGCTGTCCACCAGGCGTTCGAGCGCGAAGGTGATCTCCGGCCGCCCCGAGCTGCGATACGGATTGGTCGGCGCGGTGTTGCTGAACACCGCGCGGCTGCGCAGCGTCGCTGCAGGAATGTGGTACGGGCCGGTGATGAGGCCCGAGCCCTTGGAGAGCGGCGAGAGCGATACGCAGCGCGCGCCGACGTTGCTCACGTTGGAGGAGCGCAGCGCAAGGAAGTGACCCTCTGCATCGAGCGCGAGCTCCAGGTGGATGAGCAAATCGCGTCCCTGGTAGTCGGAAATCAGCGATTCGGCGCGCGACGACGTGAACTTGACCGGCCGAGCGAGCTTGCGCGCGGCCCAGAGAACCAGTCCGTACTCCACGTAGGCGCGGTTGCGCGAGCCGAAATTGCCGCCGACGTCGGCGGTGACGACGCGCAGCAGTCTTTCATGCACTCCGAGCACGCCGGCCAGATCCCGCTTCTGGCGCACCGCGCCGCCGCTCGGCGCCCAGAGCGTGTAGCGCCCGTCGCGATAGTCGCCGAGCGCCGCGCGCGGCTCGAGCGCGCACGCGGTGACGCGCGGCACGTGAAAGTCCATCTTCACCACGTGGGCGGCCGCGGCGAAGGCACGCTCGGTCGCTGGCGCGTCGCCGAAGGTAGTGTCGATGACCAAATTGTCGGGCGCTTCGTTCCATACCGGTGGCGCACCGCGCGCGAGCGCGTCCTGCGCGTGCGTGACAGCAGCGAGCGGCTCGTATTCGACCTCGACCGCTTCCGCGCCATCGAGTGCCTCGTCATGCGTGCGCGCCACGACCATGGCGATCGCCTCGCCCACATGGCGCGCCTTGTCGGTCGGCAGAAGAAAATGCGGCCCGTAGAAGAAGGACCGGCCCGCGGGCGCGGTGAGCCTCATGTCGAACTTGGTCGACGGCATCGGTGTGTGGTCGATCGGCCCGAGCCCGTCTGCGGCGCAGTCGGCGCCCGTGAACACGCCCAGCACGCCGGATGTAGCCATCGCCCTGTCGGTGGAAATCTTCGTCATGCGCGCATGGGCGTGAGGCGAGCGCACCATCACCGCATGGAGCTGTCCTGCGAGCTGCAAATCCGCGGTGAAGCGGCCGTTGCCGGTTAGCAGGCGCAGGTCCTCCTTGCGCCGAAGCGGCTCGCCGATTTTCATTCGACGCGCGCGCCGGAGTCCTTCACCACCTTGGTCCACTTCGGGATTTCGCGCGCGATATAGGCGGCGAACTCCTGCGGGCTGCCGCCGGCGACTTCGACGCCGAGGCCCTGCAGCCGATCGCGCAGATCCCGCTCGCGCAGCGCCGCGTTGATGTCGCGGTTCAGGCGCTCGATGATCGCCACGGGCGTGGCGCTCGGCACGACGACGCCGTGCCACGTGATGGACTCGAAGCCCGGCACGCCGGCCTCCGCCACGGTCGGCAGATCCGGCAGGCTCAGCGAGCGCTGTGCCGTGGTCACCGCCAGCGCGCGCAGGCGGCCGGACTTGACGTACGGGATGGCTGAAGCGGAGGTTGCGAACATTATTTGGCATTGCCCCGCGATTACGTCCGTGAGCGCCGGTTGGGCGCCTTTGTACGGGATGTGCACCATGTCGACGCCGGCCATCGCCTTGAAGAGCTCCGCTGACAGATGCGACGCGACGCCGGCACCGGTGGAGGCGTAATTGAGCTTGCCCGGATGCTGTCTCGCGTACGCGATCAGCTCGGCCACCGAGTGCGCGGGCACCGCGGGATGCACCACCAGCATGTTCGGCTGGATCCCGACCAGCACGACCGGCCCGAAGTCCTTCACCGGGTCGTAGCCGAGGCGGCTGTAGAGAGCAGCGTTCGTCGCGAGGATGCTGTTATTGCCGAGGAGCCAGGTGGCGCCATCGGGCGCGCTCTTCGCCACGACCTCCGCGGCGATGTTGCCGCCCGCACCCGGCCGGTTCTCGACGACCACCGGCTGGCCGAGTGAGTCGGCGAGCTTGGCGGCGAGCGCGCGCGCGAGGATGTCGCTCGGTCCGCCGGGCGTGAAGCCGACGACGAAGCGCACGGGCTTGTCGCTTTGCGCTGCAGCGACGCTGCTAACAAGGCACAGCGCAAGCAGGACGCAGCGCGCACGCATGGCGCAATGGTAATGCGTGGCACGCCGATTGCGGCGCCTTCCCCCGATGGGCACGGTCGTGACCTATGGCCACTACGGCGAGCCGCAAAGCCATGAGCGCGCGACGCTCAGTGCGCTCGCGCAAGCCATTGCGGCGCTGAGAGGCGACGAGTTCGCGGGGGAATATGTGCCGAGCGCACGCTATGCCACGCCGCTTTACTTCGTGCCGGGCGAAACGGTGGTCGGCCTCGAGCGTGCGCGGGCAGTGGGCATGCGCAGCGCCGACGATCTTTATGGCGGCGTAGTGCCGTACGCATTTTTGGCGAACAAGACCATTGCGCATCCGCTCGTCGCTCCCGAGGCGCTTGCGCCGCAAGGCTGGTCCGGCGCGTTCGCCACGCGAGTGCGCGAGGTGGTGCTGCCTGGCTATGCCGCGTTCACGCTCGAGGATGCTTACCGCGCGGCGCGGGCGCTGCTCGCCGAAGGGCCGGTGCGCATCAAGCCCGGTGATGGCATCGGCGGCAGAGATCAGCTCGTGGTGCGCGATCTTGCCGCGCTCGAGGGCGCGCTCGACCGCGTCGACCCGGCGCGGCTCGCGCGCAATGGCCTGGTCATCGAGAGCGAACTCGCCGGCGCGACGACCTACAGCGTGGGCCAGGTTGCGGTGAACGGCATGGCGGCGACCTATTGCGGCACGCAGAAGCTCACGCCCGACAACGGCGGCCAGCCCGCCTACGGCGGGTCCGATCTCCTGATCGCGCGCGGCGGCTGGGCGGCCCTCGATGCGCTCGAGCTCGCGCCGGAGCTGCGGCTCGCGATCCGCCAGGCGCGGGCCTTCGACACCGCGTGCCGGCAATTGCCCGGTGTCTTCGCCTCGCGGCGCAACTACGACACGCTGCTCGGGCACGATGCCGAAGGGCAAGTGCGCGCCGGTGTCCTCGAGCAATCGTGGCGCATCGGCGGCGCGAGCGGCCCCGAGATCGCCGCGCTCGCCGCCTTCCATGGGCAGCCGGGCTTGCGCGCGGTGCATGCGCGCTCGGCCGAGATCTATGGCGAGTGCGCCGTGCCGCCGCCGCATGCCATCGTGCATTACCGCGGCGTCGACGCGCGCGCAGGCGCGCTCACCAAATACACCGTGATCGAGCGCTATGAGCCCGCGCGCTGAGACCGTCGACATTGCAGTCGACGCTGACCATATCGCGGGCACGCTCTTCATGCCGTCGAGTGACCACAATCCGGCGCCGGGTGTCCTCTTCATCCACGGCTGGGGCGGCCATCAGCAGCAGGATCGTGACGCCGCCCGCGCGATCGCCGAGTTCGGCTGCGTGTGCCTTACCTTTGATTTGCGCGGC
Organism: Betaproteobacteria bacterium; assembly: GCA_005888925.1. Lineage (GTDB taxonomy): Bacteria > Pseudomonadota > Gammaproteobacteria > Burkholderiales > SG8-39 > SCGC-AG-212-J23. The sequence goes on from VBCP01000262.1 coordinate 6,439, forward strand.
CATGTCAAGACGAGCGAGCGGCGTGAAACGGTGACGCGCGAGGACAACCTGCGCGACGTGCTCGCCGCGTATGACGTGCTTGCCCATCATGCCGGCGTCGATAAGGCGTTCATCGCGCTCGTGGGCGCAAGCTACGGCGCGTATCTCGCCGCGCTCCTCACCTACAAGCGACCGGCGCGCCTTTTCTCGCTGCGCGCGCCGGCGCTCTACAAGGACGAGGACTGGGATGTGCCCAAGCGCAGGCTGCATGTCGACCCGCAGTTCGCCGAGTATCGCCGGCGCACGCTGCGCGCCGAGGAGAACCGCGCGCTCGGCGCCTGCGCGCAGTTCAGCGGCGACGTGCTCCTCGTCGAGTCGCAGAATGACGAGATCATTCCGCATCCGGCGATCGCCAATTACATCGCCGCCTTTGCCAACGCGCATTCGATGACCTACCGCGTGATCGAGGGCGCCGACCATGCGCTCTCGCAGCAGGCGTGGCAGCTCGCCTATACCGAGCTCCTGATGAGCTGGATGAAGGAAATGACCGCGCGTGCACTGCGCTAGCGCGTTGTGCACAGCCGCAGGGCAGGCGAAAGACGATTCCGCTCATTGACAATGCGAGAAACCCCGGCGTAGCTTTGATCGCCACCAACCGGGAGGAGGATCGTCATGCGCATGCGCACCATCGCCGCCGCTGTTATCACCGCTGTGTTCGCCATGGGCGCGCACGCGCAGGCGACCAAGACCCTCAAGATGCAGTCGAGCTGGCCGGCGAGCAATACGCTGCAGGAGCACTTCAAGATGTTCGGCGAGCGGGTCGACAAGCTCACGCAGGGCGCGATCAAGATCGACGCGATGCCCGCCGGCCAGATCGTACCGGCCTTCGAGGTGCTCGACGCGGCGAACAAGAAGGTGATCGACGGCTGGCACTCGATCTCCTACTACTGGGTGGGGAAGAACCCCGCGGCCGCGCTCTTTGCCGGGCCTCCGGGCGGCCCGTTCGGCATGGACCACATGGACTGGCTGGGCTGGCTCTACGTCGGCGGCGGCCTCGAGATGTGGCGCGAGTTCTACCAGAACGACCTGAAGCTCAACTTGATCGTGTGGCCGGCGCACCCGTCGAGCCCGCAGGCGCTCGGCTGGTTCAAGAAGCCACTCAAGTCAGTCGCCGACTTCAAGGGCCTGAAGTGCCGGCAGACCGGCCTCAACGCCGAGGTCTACGCGAAGCTCGGCCAGAGCGTGGTCAACATGGCGGGCGGCGAGATCGTGCCCGCAGCGCAGCGCGGCGTGATCGACTGCGCCGAATGGGTCGGCGGCGTCGAGGACCTGCGGCTCGGGTTGTACAGCGTGTTCAAGTACCACTACACACCCGGCATGCACGAGAACAACTCGGTCGGCGAGCTCGGCTTCAACCTCGACGTGTGGAAGGGCTTCACGCCGGCGCAGCAGGAGGCGGTCAACTCGGCGGTGAAGGACACGTTCATCACCTGGCTCACCAAGTGGCAGAAGGACAACGCCGACGCCATCGAGGAGATGATCAAGAAGCACGGCGTGCGCATCCTGCGTACCCCGCCCGACATCCTGCTCGCCTCGCTCAAGGCGTGGGACGAGGTGGCGGCCGAGAATTCGGCCAAGAGTCCGGTCTTCAAGAAGGTGTACGAGTCGCAGCGCGCGTACGCTGCGAAAGTAGTGCCGGCCAAGCGCTACATGTTCCCGCCGTACTCGTTCGCCGCGAACTACTACTGGCCGCAGGAAGGCGCGCCGGGCAGTGACAAGAAGGGGCCGAAGAAGCCGTAGCGCATGAACCAGCCGGCGCGGTCACTGCGCGAGCGCGTCAGCGCCGAGGAGTGGGAGCTGCGGGTCAATCTCGCGGCGTGCTACCGGCTGGTGGCGCGCTACGGGATGACCGACCTCATCTACAACCACATCACCGCGCGGGTGCCGGGGCCGGATCACCACATCCTGATCAACGCCTACGGCATGCTCTACGAGGAGGTCACGGCCTCGAGCCTGATCAAGGTGGATCTCGCCGGCAATGTCATCGACAAGGCCGACCACCCGTACTCGGTGAACGCCGCCGGCTACATCATCCACAGCGCGGTGCACGAGGCGCGCGAGGACGCGCACTGCGTGATCCACACGCACACGCCGGCCGGGATCGCCGTGTCGGCTATGGAGGAAGGGCTGCTGCCGCTCTCGCAGACCGCGATGCGCTTCCACGGCCATGTCGCGTATCACGACTACGAGGGACCGGCATTCAACAGGGGTGAGAAGGGGCGCCTCGTCCAGCATCTTGGAGATCGCAGCGCGATGATCCTGCGCAACCATGGCCTGCTCGTTTGCGCGCCGAGCATCCCGCAGGCCTTCAACCTGATCTACTGGCTGGAGCAGGCCTGCCGCATCCAGGTGCAGCTCCTTTCGTGCCAGCGGCCGCTGCACCGCGCGCCGGCGGAGGTGGTCGAGCTTACCGCCGAAGCGCTCTCCGGCATGGAGATCACGCTGGACAACGAGCGTGCGACCAACCCGAACCTCAAGTCCGATGCGCAGAAGGCCGGCAGCGGCTACGGGCTGCTCGAGTGGCCGGCGCTGCTGCGCGCGCTCGACCGGCAGGATCGCTCCTATAGGGACTAAGGTCGGCTTCGTCGGCGCCGGCCGCGTCGGCGCGGGCCTGTCGCTCGCGTTTTCACGCTGCGGCTATGCGATCGCCGGCGTCGCCAGCCGCAAGCGCGGCGATGCGCAGCAGGTGGTTGACGCTTCCGACGTCGTCTTCCTCACCGTGCCCGACGAGGCGCTCGGCGCCGTCTGCGCGCAGCTGAAATGGCGCAAGGACCAGGCCGCGGTGCATTGCAGCGGCGCCGCCGAGCTGTCGGTGCTGAAGACCGTGGCGCAGGTCGGCGGCTTCCATCCGCTGCAGATGTTCGCCGACCCGGAAGTGGCGGCGCGCGGCCTTGCCGGCTGCGCGATCGCGGTCGAGGCCGATGAGCCACTGCTCTCGGTCCTGAAACAGATGGTCGCGTCGCTGCGCGGGCGGCTGCTCGTTGTGCCGCCGGGCGCGCGCGCCGCGTACCACGCCGGTGCGCACTACGCCGCGGCGTTCATGTGCGCGCTGCTCGCCGAGGGCATAGAGATCTGGAAGCGCATCGGCATCGCGCCCGAGGATTCACTGCCCGCGCTGGTCGCGCTCCTGCGCGGTGCGACCGATGCGGTTGCGCATTCCGGCCCGGCGCGTGCCATGGCCGGCTCGATCGCGCGCGGCGACGCCGACACCGTGAGACGCCACATCGCGGCGCTCGATGCGCTCGATCCGAAGCACGGCGAGCTCTATCGCACGCTCGCCTTGCGCACCGTGCCGCTCGCACTCGCGGCGGGCGGGATCACGCGGGAGCGCGCCGAGGAACTCCGACGTTTGCTAGATACATGAGGTTCGCGGCGCTAGCACTTGCCGGCGTGGTTGCCGGCGCCCAGGCGATGGAGTTTCGCGTCGCCGGCAACGAGCTGCACCTGCGCGGCCAGGTCGACGGCTACGAGTTCGCGCTGCTGAAGGACGTGCTTGCCGAGCACGCCGGCATCGACACCGTGGTGTTCCGCGGATCGCCGGGCGGCGACGCGTGGACCGCATATCGCGTCGGCGAGCGCATCCGCGATGGCGGCCTGCGCACGGTGGTCGCCGGCCCCTGCCACTCCGCCTGCACCATCATGTTTCTCGGCGGGAAGACGCGCCATTTTGTGCAGGCCGTGCAGCCGTGGTTCATCTATCTCGCGTTCCACGGCACCTGGAACACGAGCCTGCACGAGCTCAACAATCCGGCGATCCGCGGGCGCGTCGAGCTGCGCGACTGGGTGCTCCAGCGCACCGGCGGCAAGGTCGATCCGGTGCTCCTGGAGCGCTTCCTCGGCGGCGAGCGTCGCGCCGCGATGCTGTACGTCTACGACGCGGAGCAGTTCAAGCGCGAAGATGGCGTCTCGCTGTATTTCTGCCAGGGCGTCGAGGCGAAAGGCGCAAAGCCCTTCGAGGCCTGCGAGAAAATCTCCGGCCACGACGCCTTGTCGATGGGCTTCGTCAACTCGTCCGAGCGCGTGCGTGTGACGCCGTTCCCGGCGCTGCCGGCGCCGTTCAAGCCGAAGAGTTCGGGCTATCGCTGGCCCGACGAGAAGTTTTAGCCCTCGCCGGCGTCAGCGAGCCAGGCGCGCAGGTAAGGCGCGAAGGAGCTGCGGACGTAGACCACGAAATCCTGCGCGCCGCGCCGCCAGATGATGCCTTGCGTGCGCGCGACGTTGGTCTGCGCGCAGCTGCCGACCGGGAAGCCCGCGAGACTGAAGTCGAGCGTCGCGGCTTTTGCCAGCAGCTCTTCCGCGCGCTCGCCCGAGACCGCGAGCGCCTTGCGGCTCGAGGTGACGTCGACCACCGCGCTGTGGATGCCGGCTAGCGCCCTGCGCAGCTCCTCAACCAAATCAGGGACAGACCCTATTTTCGGCTGGACCACTAACCACTCATCCGGGCCGAGCCACAGGATCGATCGCGTCGGCGACGAGGCCACGGTGTTCGGCGCGGTCGGCGGGCGCACGCCGAGCACCGACTCGCAGGCAGCGAAGAATGGTTCAGTCGAGCCGCGGAGTGCGAGGTGCGTCATTTGATGAACACCGGTGCGGCGAGGCGCACCTTGGCCGCGCGGCCTTCGAGCGGCACGTAGAGCTCGGTGCCGATGCGCGAGCGGCCCGAGCGCACCAGCGCGAGCGCGAAGGAGCGGCCGAGGTTCGGGCTCATGTAGCTCGAGGTCACATGGCCGACCATCGGCACCGGCCTCGAGCCATGGCCGCGCGGCAGCGCCACGTCGACTTCGGTGAGCTGTGCGCCTTCGGGCAGCACCTCGCGCGGATCGGCGGGCAAGAGGCCGACGAGCTGCTTGCGGTCGGCGCGGCGCGTGTCGGGCCGCGTGAGCGAGCGCCGGCCGACGAAATCCTTCTGCTTCGCCACCGCCCAATCGAGCCCGAGGTCGTAGGGCGTCACCGTCCCGTCGGTCTCCTGGCCGACGATGATGAAGCCCTTCTCGGCGCGCAACAGATGCATCGTCTCCGTGCCGTAAGGCGCGATGCCGTGCTTGGTCCCGGCATCGATCACCGCCTGCCACAGCGCGAGGCCCTGGTCGCCCGGCACGTTGATCTCGTAGGAGAGCTCGCCGGTAAAGCTGATGCGAAAGACGCGCGCGTCGAGGCCCGCGACGCGTCCTTCGCGATAGGTCATGAACGCGAGGTCTTCCAGGCCGGGCGCGATCTCGGCCATCAGCTCGCGCGCCTTCGGTCCGGCGACCGCGACCGTCGCCCACTGCTCGGTGACCGTGGTGCAGTACACCTCGAGCTCGGGCCACTCGGTCTGCAGGTACTCCTCGAGCCAGTCGAGCACGCGCGCTGCGCCGCCGGTGGTGGTCGTCATATGGAAGTGGTTCTCGGCGAGGCGTGTGGTGACGCCGTCGTCGAAGATCATGCCGTCCTCGCGGCACATCAGGCCGTAGCGCGCCTTGCCGACCGCGAGGTTGCTGAAGGTGCCGGTGTAGACGCGGTCGAGGAACCTGCCGGCGTCGCGTCCCTGGATGTCGATCTTGCCGAGCGTGCTGGCGTCGAGCACGCCGAGCGCTGTCCTTGCCGCCTTTGCTTCCCTCTGCACCGCGGCGTGCATCTGCGGCCCGTAGTACCACGGACGCTTCCATTGCCCGACGTTCTCGAACACCGCGCCGTGCGCCGCGTGCCAGTCGTGGATCGGCGTGACGCGGATCGGCTCGAGGAAGTCGCCGAGGTCGCGCCCGGCGAGCACGCCGTAGGCGACCGGGGTGTAAGGCGGGCGGAAGGTGGTGGTGCCGGTCTCGGCGATGCTGCGGCCGGTGGCGCCGGCAAGGATCGCGAGCGCGTTTATGTTCGAGGTCTTGCCCTGGTCGGTCGACATGCCGGTGGTGGTGTAGCGCTTGAAGTGCTCGACCGAGGCGAAGCCCTCCTGCGCCGCGAGATGCACGTCGCGCGCGACGACGTCGCTCTGGAAGTCGACGAACGCCTTGTCGGCATTCACTTCCCACAGCGGCTCGATGCCGTGATCGGGAAACTCGCCGTTGGCGCGCCCGACCACGCGCACCCGCTGCCGGCAGGTGTCGGGCACGAAGCAGAGTTTCTTCTCGTCCCAGCGCAGCTTGCCTTGCGCCTGGCTGTAGAGGTGCACCACCGGGCTCCAGCCGCCGGCCATCGCCACCAGGTCGCATGCGATGCGCGCGCCGCCCACTTCCACCGCCTCGACGCGCCGGCCGCCCAGCGTGCGCGTGATCACCGGGCCCTCGCGCGAATCGATCACCGCCGCGACCTCGATGCCCAATTCGCGGAAGGTCTTCGCGCGCTGGTGGCCGCCGTCGTTGTTGGTGAACACCACGACCCGCTTGCCGGGCGCGACCGCGTAGCGCCGCAGGTACGTGTCCACCGCGCTCGCGAGCATCACGCCCGGACGATCGTTGCCGCCGAACACCAGCGGTCGCTCGTGCGCGCCGGTCGCGAGCACCACCCGCTTCGCGCGGAAATGCCACAGCCGCCGCTGGCGCCGCGCGTCGCTCTCGACCGCGCAGAGAAAGTTGTCGTCGTAGTACCCGAACACCGTCGTGCGCGCCAAAACCACTGCATTCGGGAGCGCGCTCAGTTCAGTGGAAGTGGTGGCGGGCGATTCGCTCTGTTCGTCGCAGAGCACGACGCGCGCGCCGGTGCGCGCGGCGGCGAGCGCCTCGCGCAGGCCCGAGCGTCCGCCGCCGACGACCAGCAGGTCGCGGCGGATCGCGGGCTCGTAGAGCGACTGCCACAGCCGCCGCGGCCACATGAACGTCTTGTAGTAGAAGCCCGCGACCAGGAACGGCGCGAGCCAGCCGTTGATCGCACTGACGTCGAAGCCGAGGCTGGGCCAGCGGTTGAGCGACTGTGCGACCAATCCGTCGTAGAGCTCGACCATCGTCGCGCGGCTGTTGGTATCGAGACGGCCGCCTTCGCCGACCGCAACGAGCGCATTCGTCTCCTCTGCGCCCGCGCTCATCACCCCGCGTGGCCGGTGGTACTTGAAGCTGCGGCCGACGAGGAAGACATCATTCGCCAAGAGCGCGGAGGCAAGCGTGTCGCCTTGATAGCCCTCGAGCGGCCGGCCGTCGAAGTGGAAGCGCAGCTTCTGGCTGCGGTCGATGCGCCCGCCGTCGGGCAGCCGGAATGCCGTCATTCTTTTGAATAAGTCCGGCGAATTTCATGCGTCACGGTGTGGCGCTCGGCGTTGAACCAGCGCCGGCAGCCAGCGGCGTGGACCCAGCGCTCGCGGAACCAGCCCTTCGGGTTCGAGCGGATGAAGACGTACTCGGCCCACGCCGCGTCGTCGAGCGCCTGCGGATCTGGCGGGCGCGCGACGTGCGCTTCGCCGCCGCAGCGGAACTCGGTCTCGTCGCGCGGGCCGCACCAGGGACAGCGAATGAGCAGCATCAGTGCGCCACCGCGGCCGCGCCGTGCTCGTCGATCAGCGCGCCGGTGGTGAAGCGCTCGAGCGCGAAGGGCTTCGCGAGCGGATGCGCTTCGCCTTTGGCGAGCGTCCAGGCGAAGACGTGGCCCGAGCCGGGCGTGGCCTTGAAGCCGCCCGTGCCCCAGCCGCCATTGATGTACAGGTCCTGGACAGGGAGGGCACCGATAATCGGCGAAGCGTCGGGACACACATCCACGATGCCGCCCCAGCTCCGCATCATGCGCAGGCGGCTGAAGATCGGGAAAAGCTCGAGGCAGGCTGCCATCTGGTGCTCGATGACGTGGAATGAGCCGCGCTGCGCATAGGAGTTGTAGCCGTCGATGCCGGCGCCCATCACGAGCTCGCCCTTGTCGGACTGGCTCACGTAGACGTGCACCGCGTTCGACATCACGACGCAGTTGTGCACCGGCTTCACCGGCTCGGAAACGAGCGCCTGCAGCGGATGGCTCTGCAGCGGCAGGCGCACGCCCGCCATGGCGGCGAGCACCGAGTTGTGTCCGGCGGCGACGATGCCGACGCGCCCGGCGCCGATCGTGCCTTTGGACGTCTGGACGCCGCGCACGCGGCCGCCGGCGATATCGAAGCCGGTGACCTCGCAGCCCTGGATGATGTCGACGCCGAGCGCATCCGCCGCGCGCGCGTAGCCCCACGCAACCGCGTCGTGGCGCGCGACGCCGGCGCGGCGCTGCAGGGTCGCGCCCAGCACTGGATAGCGCACGTCTGGCGAGATGTTCACGATCGGGCAGAAATCTTTAACCTGCTTGGCGTCGAGCCATTCCGCGTCGATGCCGTTCAGGCGATTGGCATGCACGCGGCGCACCGCTTCGCGCACGTCGCCCGGCGTGTGCGCGAGGTTGAGGACGCCGCGCTGGCTCAGCATGACGTTGAGGTTCAGCTCCTCCGACAGCGTCTCGAAGAGCTGCAGGGCGTGCTCGTAGATCGCCGCGCTCTCGTCCCACAGGTAGTTCGAGCGCACGATGGTGGTGTTGCGCCCGGTGTTGCCGCCGCCGAGCCAGCCGCGCTCGAGCACTGCCACGTTCCTTATGCCGTGCTCCTTCGCGAGGTAATAGGCCGTGGCGAGGCCGTGGCCACCACCGCCGATTACTATTACGTCGTAGGAGGGCTTGGGCTCGGGGAAGCGCCAGAACGGCGGCCATTCCTCGTGGCCGGTAAAAGCATTGCGCAGAAGCGAGAACGCCGAGAAACGCATGGCGCGCGATTATTGCGCAGCGAGATCGCTCGCGCGCGTGAGCTCCTGGATCATCTGCGAAAGCGTGCGCAGCCCCGGGCCCGGCGCATCGCGCCGATAAGCGACCGCGAGCCGGTGCGCCGGGATCTTCGGCGCCACGGCGAGCGCGCGCAGCGCGCCGCTGCGGATTTCCTTCCGCAGGATCGCGATCGGCAACAGGCTGATGCCGGCGCCTTCGAGCGCGAGCCGCGTCATGATCACCAGGCTGTTGCAGGTGTGGATGCGCACCGGCTGCACGCCGGCGGCGGCGAACCAGCCGGTGATGCTGGTATAGAGATTCGAGGGGTTCGGATTGGTGATGATCGGCACCGCGGCCAGGTCCGCGGGCTTGAGGGTGCCTTTGCCGAGCGCGAGCTTCGGCGATGCGACCCATCGCAGCTCATGGTCGACCAGCGGTTCCACGGTCACCAGTGGCCCGGGCGCGGGCGCCGTGAGGACCGCGATGTCGAGGTCGCCGGCGTGCAGCGACTCGTTGAGCAGCACGCTGAAATCGACGCGGATCTCCGCGCGGACCTGGGGAAAGCGCTGCTCGATGCGCCGCATCAGCTCGGGCAGGCACACCATCGCAAAGCTGTCGGCGACGCCGATGCGGATCGGCCCGCGCAGCTCCTCGGCGCCGGTGAAGCGGCCGGCGAGCTGCTCGCAAGCATCGATCACCTGCTCGGCCTGCGCCGCGAGCTCGCGTCCCAGCGGCGTGGGCTTCGCGCGGTAGCTGCCTTTCATGAAGAGCTTGCCGCCCGCCGCGGCCTCCAGCTCCCGGATACGCACCGACACCGCCGGCTGCGTCAGGTTGAGGCGCGTCGCCGCGGCGCGGAAGCTGCCCAGGCGCACCACCCAGTGCAGGGCTTCGAGCTGAGCCAGGCTGAACTGCATAATGGAATTTTATCGGGTTCGCTCAAAATATTTCACTCGGCTTACGGTCCGCCCAGTGAAATACTCGCGCGCGTGACGCGCTACGTCCTCGGCTGCGACATCGGCGGCACCTTCACCGACATCGTCCTGCGCGGCGCGGGCACGGTGCGCACGCTAAAGGTCTCGTCCACGCCCGACGACTACAGCCGCGCCATCCTTGCCGCCGTGCGCGAGATCCGCGACGTCTTCGGCATCGCGCCGGGCGCGATCGACGCGGTGGTGCACGCGACCACGGTCGCGACCAACACGATCCTCGAGCACAAGGGCGCGAAGACCGCGCTCGTCACCACCGAGGGCTTCCGCGACGTGCTCGAGATGCGGCGCCTGCGCATCCCGGTGATGTACGACCTGCAATACGACAAGCCGGCGCCGCTCGTGCCGCGGCGGCTGCGCTTCGAGCTGCCGGAACGCATGGGCCCGCGGGGCGAGGTCAAAAAACCGCTGGACGAGCAGCAGGCGAGGCTCGTGGCCAAGCGCCTGCTCGAAGAAGGCGTCGAGTCTGTCGCGATCTGCCTGCTGCATTCCTACGCCAACGCGGCGCACGAGCAGCGCGCGGCCGAGCTGGTGCGCGAGCAGCTGAACGGCAAGGCCTACATCAGCCTGTCGTCGGACATCCTGCCCGAGATCCGCGAATACGAGCGCACCAGCACCGCGGTGGTGAACGCCTACATCGGGCCGATCGTGCGCCACTACGTTTCTTCGCTGTCCACCCAACTGAAAAGTGCTGGCGTCACCGGCCCCTTGCACATCATGCAGTCGAACGGCGGCACGATGTCCGCGGCTGCGGCGGCGCAGAAGCCCGCGTTCCTGGTCGAATCGGGTCCCGCCGCCGGCGTCATCGCCTGCGCCGACATCGCGCGCTCGGCGGGCCTGGGCAACGTGATCTCGTTCGACATGGGCGGCACGACGGCAAAGGCGGCGATCGTCGAGGACGGCGAGCCCGCGCGCACCACCGAGTACGAGGTTGGCGCCGGCATCAACGTCAGCTCCAAATTAGTCAAAGGCGGCGGCTACGCGATCAAGCTGCCCTTCATCGACATCTCCGAGATCGGCGCGGGCGGCGGCAGCATCGTCTCGCTCGACGCCGCCGGCTCGATCAAGGTCGGGCCGCAGAGCGCCGGCGCCGTGCCGGGACCGGCGTGCTACGGGCTGGGCGGCAAGCAGCCGACCTTCACGGACGCGGCGGTCGTGCTTGGCTATCTCAATCCCGAGTACCTGGTCGGGGGCAAGCTGCGCATCGACGCGCGCCTGTCGCGCGAGGCCATCGAGCGCAAGGTCGCCACGCCGCTCAAGCTGGACCCCTTGCGTGCCGCCTATGGCATCTATGCCATCGCCGTCGCGACCATGACGCGCGCCGTGAAGGCGGTATCCACCTATCGCGGCCGCGACCCGCGCGACTTCGCACTCGTCGCCTTCGGCGGCAACGGTCCCGTCGTTGCCGTGGCCATCGCGCGCGAGCTCGAGATGCGCCGCGTGCTGATCCCGCCGGCGCCCGGCGTCTTCAGCGCCGCCGGCTTGCTCTTCTCCAACGTCGAGCACACGCAGCAGCGCTCGGTGTTCCAGCGCACTTCCGGCGTCGAGGCGCAGCGTCTGGCACAGCTTTTCCGGGAGTTGGAAAAAGAAGTGCGCGGCGAAATGCGCAAGGAAGGCATCGCCGATGCCCGCGTTAGCGTGAAGCGCCTCGCCGATCTGCGCTACACCGGCCAGGCCTTTGAGCTCACCGTGCCGGCGGAAACGGTGGACCTCGCCGCCATCGAAGGCGCCTTCCACGCCGAGCACAAGCGCACCTACGGCCACGCCTCCGAAGGCGATCCGGTCGACCTCATCAACATCCGCGTCATCGCCTCCGCCGCGCCGCAGAGCAAGGAAGGCTTCGCCGAGCACCTTAAAGACGCGCAAGTGGCAACGCCGGCGCAGGGACGGCGCCAAGCCTACTTCGGCGGGAAATTGATCGAGATCCCGGTGCTGGGCCGCGCGGCGCTCGCGACGCGCATGCAAGGCCCGCTCATCGTGGAAGAGTTCGACGCCACCTGCGTCGTGCCGCCGGGGGCGAGCGCCGAGCTGGACGCGCATGGCAATATCGTGATCGACGCCGGGGAATGATGGATCCCATCACGCTGGAGGTGATCAAGAACGCGCTCTCGTCGATCGCCGACGAGATGGCGCTGGTCCT
>VBCP01000265.1:0-1391 GCA_005888925.1 Betaproteobacteria bacterium
CCGTCGTCGGCGGCATGACCACCTACGAGGACCTGGCCGACGCCACCTTGCGCCACGGCCTGATGCCGCTGGTGGTGCCCCAGCTGAAAACGATCACGCTCGGCGGGGCGGTGACCGGGCTCGGCATCGAGTCCACCTCCCTGCGCAACGGCCTGCCCCACGAGTCCGTCACCGAGATGGAGATCCTCACCGGGGACGGCCGGGTCGTCACCGCGGCCCCCGGCGGAGAGCACGCCGCGCTGTTCTACGGATTCCCGAACTCCTACGGCACCCTCGGCTACGCCCTCTCGCTCACCATCGAGCTGGAGCCGGTCCAGCCGTACGTGCATCTGCGGCACTTCCGGTTCGCCTCCCCCGAGGCGTGCATGGACGCCATCGGCCAGATCGCGGCGGAGGCGAGCCTGGACGGGCACCGGGCGGATTTCGTCGACGGGACCGCTTTCGGCCCGGAGGAGATCTACCTGACGGTCGGCGCCTACAGCGACGTCGCCCCCTGGGTCAGCGACTACACCGGCCAGCGCATCTACTACCAGTCGATACGCGGGCCGCGGGAGGACTTTCTGACCATCCGTGACTACCTCTGGCGCTGGGATACCGACTGGTTCTGGTGCTCGAAGAACCTGCTCGCGCAGAACCCGCTGGTGCGGCGCCTGTATGGGCGCGACCGGCTGGGATCGCGCACGTACACCAAAATCATGCGCTGGAACAGCCGCGTCGGCATCACCAGGAAGCTCGAGCGCGTGATCGGCCTGCATTCCGAATCGGTGATCCAGGACGTGGACATTCCGCTTGCGCGCGCCGCGGAGTTCCTGGCGTTTTATGCCGAGCACATTGCGCTGTGGCCGCAGTGGATCTGCCCGATCGGTCCGCAAGGCGGCCGCTTTTCGCTCTACCCGATGAAGAGCGAGTGGACCATCAACTTCGGCTTCTGGGACGTGAAGCGCACGCGCGAGCCGCATCCCGCCGGGCACTTCAACCGCCTGATCGAGCGCAAGGTGGCCGAGCTCGGCGGCATCAAGTCCTTGTACTCGGACAGCTACTTCACGCCGGAGGAGTTCGAGCGCTACTACGGCGGTGCCGCGTATCGCGCGCTGAAGGCGAAGTATGATCCGCAGCGCGCCTTTCCCGAGCTCTACGAGAAGTGCGTGCTTAGACGCTAGGAAGCCGGGCTGTTTCCTTCCGGGCGCGGCGCGGGCGTCTGCTGCGGCGCGCCGGGACCCGGCGTTCCTCGACGCAAGGGCACGTACCAGACTGAGGGCCGGATGCCGCCGCCCTGCGGGTAGAGCTCCATCAGCCCGTAGACCATGAGTGGCATGTCGGTCGAGACTTTCAGGCCGAGCTGGCGCGCCGCCTGCACCGTGATCGGGTAATCGTGCGTCCAGCGGCCCTCG
>VBCP01000265.1:1563-3301 GCA_005888925.1 Betaproteobacteria bacterium
GTCCATCACGATCTCATCGGCCGCGAGCGCGATCAGCGTGCCGCCGCTCATCGCGTAATGCGGCACGAACACGGTGACCTTGCCCTTGTGCTCGACCAGCGCCTTCGCGATCTGCTCGGCGGCGAGCACCAGGCCGCCGGGCGTGTGCAGGATGACGTCGATCGGCTGCTCGGGCGGCGTCAGGCGAATCGCGCGCAGCACCGCCTCCGAGTCGTCGATGCTGATGCTCGCGGCCACCGGCACGCCGAGGATGCTGGCGCTTTCCTGACGGTGGATCATGGCGATGACCCGCGACTTGCGCGCCTCCTCGAATTGCCCGAGGAGCGCGCCGCGCTGCTTGTCGACGCTGCGACCGCCGAACACCTGGACCAGTACAATGAGGAGCAGCGCGAGCCAGAATGCAGCGCGCGCTAGATTGGCGACGTGCAGGGACCAGGGACGCTTTTCTTTTTCCACCTATCGTGAGACTAGCACCGATCAGTTTGCTGCTGGCTGTCGGCTGCCTTGCGGCGGGCGCCGCCGCGCAGGCGCCGCATACGCACGAGCACGAGTTCGGCGATGCGGAGAAATGGGCGCAGGTCTTCGACGACCCGAAGCGCGACTCGTGGCAGAAGCCGCACGAAGTCATCAAGGCGCTCGCGCTCAAGCCCGATGCGGTAGTCGCCGACATCGGCGGGTGCGCCACCTCACGCAGCGCGCGAAGCGCGAGCAGCTCGCCAACGTGTTCGCCGTGCAGTCGGCGCCCGATGACGCAAGACTGCCGGAGAAGGTGGACCTGGCGCTGCTCGTGGACACCTACCACCACATCGACGACCGCAGCCGCTACTTCGCCAAGCTCAAGGGCGCGCTTGCACCGCACGGACGCGTGGCGATCGTCGACTTCACGATGGACTCCGAGATCGGCCCGCCGCCGCGGGCGCGCATCTCACCCGAGCAGGTCAAGCGCGAGCTCGCGCGCGCCGGCTACACGCTCGCCGACGAGCACGTCTTCCTGCCGAACCAGTATTTCCTGGTCTTTACGCCGAACCTGTAGCTACAGGCTCGGCTTGGGCTCGCCGCCGTAGGTTTTCTCGCGCCGCTCCTGGCACTGGAGGCAGCGCGCGGCCGCCGGAAACGCCTTCAGGCGCTCGAAGCCGATATCGCTGCCGCAGTCGACGCAAACCCCGTAGTCGCCGCCTTCGATCCGTTTGCGCGCCGCTTCCAGCGCGCGGAATTCTTCGAGATCGCGCGTCACGTCCGCCTGCTCCAGATCGGCAAACAGCGAGGCCACCGATTCGTCGCCCGAGTCGGGCGCCGGGCCGGCATGCTCCGCGTAGGGATGCTCGCGCGTGCGCGCGGCATCCTCGCGCAGCTCGGCGAGCAGCGCGTCGCGGCGCCGGTCGATCCGGTGTCGCAGTTCCTTGGCTTGAGTTTGGGTCAGCGCCATCGCAATCTCCACGTTCAGCTCGTGGAACCCCTCCTTGCAATTGTCGTTCCAGATGCCTTTACTGGCTGAAGCGCGTGCGCGGATCGAAGCGCGACGCGTCGCGCAGCTCTTCGTAGAGCTTTTTCTCCCGCTCGGTCAGCGTGCCGGGCACCACGATGTCGAGCACGGCGTAGAGATCGCCGGCGCCGCCGCCGGGCTTCGGCAGGCCCTTGCCGGCGAGACGCAGTTTCTGTCCGCCCTTTGATCCGGGCGGGATCTTCATCGTCACGCGGCCTTCGAGCGTCGGCACTTCCACCTGCGCGCCGAGCGCTG
>VBCP01000264.1 GCA_005888925.1 Betaproteobacteria bacterium
AGTTCGTGGAGATCACCGCCGCGGGCGTCCGCGAATCGCACGTGCACGACGTCCAGATCGTCAAGGAGGCGCCGCATTACCGGGTCGAGCAGCCGTCAGAAGATACTGATCCTCGACTTCGGCGCGCAGTACACGCAGCTCATCGCCCGCCGGGTCCGCGAAGCCAAGGTTTACTGCGAGATCCACCCCTGCGATGTCAGTGATGCCTTCGTGCGCGAGTTCGGCGCGAGCGGCGTGATCCTGTCGGGCAGCCACATGTCCGCCTACGAGGAGTCGACCGCGCGCTCGCCGCAGGCGGTGTTCCAGCTCGGCGTCCCGGTGCTGGGCATCTGCTATGGCATGCAGACCATGGCGCAGCAGCTCGGCGGGCGGGTCGAGGCAGGAAAAGTGCGCGAATTCGGTTATGCAGAAGTCCGCGCGCGCGGCCACACCAAGCTGCTCGACGGCATCGAGGATTTCCGCACTGCCGAGGGCCAGGGCATGCTGAAAGTCTGGATGAGCCACGGCGACAAGGTGGTCGAGCTGCCCTCGGGCTTCAAGCTCATGGCGTCGACCGAGGCGTGTCCGATCGCCGGCATGGCGGACGAGTCGCGCCGCTTCTACGGCGTCCAGTTCCATCCTGAAGTCACGCACACGCGGCAGGGCGCGAAGATCCTCCAGCGCTTCGTGCGCGAGATCTGCGATTGCCGCGGCGACTGGAACATGCCGGACTACGTCACCGAGTCCGTGCGCCGCATCAAGGACCAGGTGGGGCGCGACGAAGTCATCCTCGGCCTCTCGGGCGGCGTCGATTCCTCGGTCGCCGCCGCGCTCATCCACCGCTCCATCGGCGAGCAGCTCACCTGCGTGTTCGTCGACCACGGCCTGCTGCGCCTGAATGAGGCCGCGCAGGTGATGGACACCTTCGCGAAGCACATGCACGTGAAGGTCATCCACGTCGACGCCTCGCGCGAGTTTCTCGCAGCCTTGGCCGGCGTCAGCGACCCGGAGCAGAAGCGCAAGATCATCGGTAAACATTTCGTCGACGTGTTCCAGCGCGAAGCGGCAAAGGTGCGCAATGCCAAATGGCTCGCGCAGGGCACGATCTACCCCGACGTCATCGAGTCGGCCGGCGCGAAGACCAAGAAGGCGATGACCATCAAGTCGCACCACAACGTCGGCGGGCTGCCGGAGACGCTGCACCTCAAGCTGCTCGAGCCGCTGCGCGAACTCTTCAAGGACGAAGTCAGAGAGCTCGGCCTCGCGCTCGGGCTGCCGCGCGAGATGGTGTTCCGCCATCCGTTCCCGGGACCGGGGCTGGGCGTGCGCATTCTGGGCGCCATCGAAAAGCCCTTTGTAGATTTGCTGCAGCGGGCGGACGCGATCTTCATCGACGAGCTGCGCGCCGCGGGCTGGTATGACCGGACGGCCCAGGCCTTCGCCGTGTTTCTGCCGGTGCGCTCAGTCGGCGTCATGGGCGACATCCGGACCTACGAGCACGTCGTGGCGCTGCGCGCGGTGCAGACCACCGACTTCATGACCGCCGAGTGGGCGCCGCTGCCGCACGAGCTGCTCGCCAAGATCTCCAACCGCATCATCAACGAGGTGCGCGGCATCAACCGCGTCACCTACGACATCTCGTCCAAGCCGCCCGCGACCATCGAATGGGAATAGAAAATCTCGGGACGCTGCTCGCCGAAGCCGCCAAGCGGTTTTCCGCGCGCCAGGCGATCGAGGAAATGCGCTTCTCCGAGCTTCTCGAGACCGCGCACCAGGTGCGCAGCGCACTCGCGGCGGCGGGGCTGCGCGCCGACGAGCCTGTCCATGTGCGCGTCTCCAACCATCCCGATGACTTCGTCGCATACCTCGGCGTGTGGCTCGCTGGCGGCGTTGTCGTGCCGGTCCACCGCAGCACGCCGCAAGGCGCTGCCGCCCATGTATTCGCCAAGACGCGGGCGCGCTTCGAATGGGACCGTTCGCTTAAGCAGCACGGGCAGGACGCGCCGCCGTCCCGGCCCATACTGCAGGGCGCGGCGCTTATCGTCTTTACCTCCGGCTCGTCCGGTCTACCGAAGGGTGCGGTGCTCTCCCACCGGGCCTTTGCGGGCAAGCTCGCCGCGATCCAGAGCCTGCTCGGATTCGCTGACGGCGAGCGCACTCTGCTCGTGCTGATCATCACCTTCAGCTTCGGTATCTGGGTGGCGCTGCTCACGTTGCTGCACGGCGGGGTGCTCATCCCGCGCGAGAAATTCACTGCCGCCGCGTTCCTGCGCGATCTGGCCGAGCAGCGTGCGACGCGCGTGGCAGTCGTACCGACGATGATGCGCAGCCTGATCCTCGATGTGCCGGCAGAGCGCCTCGACTCCGAGGGGCGCGCGCTTGCGGCGGCAGGGTCGCTGCGCCAGGTGCTGATCGGCGGCGAGACGCTAGGCAACGGCCTTGCGCGGACGCTGCGTTCGCTCTTTGCCCCCGCCCAGCTCATCGACATCTACGGCCTCACCGAGACCTCGACCTGCGATTTCTTCCTCATGCCGGCCGACGCGGAACGTTATGCCGGCTGCATCGGCCGGCCATCGCCCGGCGTGCGCCATCGCATCGTCGCCGACGATGGCCAGGCGGTCCAGCCCGGCGAGATCGGCGAGCTGCTGGTCGCGAGCCCGTTCCTCATGAGCGGCTACCTGGACGAACCAACGCTAGAGCCGATCCGCCAGGGATGGCTCGCGACCGGCGACCTCGCCCGCGAGCGTGATCCGGGCGTACTGGAGATCGCGGGGCGCAAGAAGGAGCTCATCTATCGCGGCGGCAACAAGGTGGCGCCGCAGGAGATCGAATTCGCCTGCAGCGCGCACCCCAAGGTCGCCGCGGCGCTCGCCGTCGGGCGACCCGACGCGCGCCTCGGCCAGCGCATCCACGCCCTGATCGTGCCGCGCGAGCCGGGCCTCGCCGCCCCGGAGCTGCGGGCGTTCCTGGGCGAGCGCCTGGAGAAATACAAGCAGCCTGACGTGCTTTACTTCGCCGCGGAGCTCCCGGCAGGACGCACCGGAAAGGCGGATCGCGCCCGCTTCGCCGCCATGCTCGAGCGCGGCGAGCTCGCGCCTGCCTTGGAAAGCACTCCGGCATGACCGCCTACGAGACGATCCGGATCGAACGCGAGGGAGCGGTAGCCCACCTGCAGCTCAACCGTCCCGAGCGCATCAATGCCCTCGGCAAGGCGATGCTCGAGGAGATCCATACAGCCCTCGACCAGCTCGAAGCGGATCCCGAGGTGCGCGCGATCGTCCTCTCGGGTGCGGGTCGCGGCTTTTCGTCTGGCTTCGACCTGAAGGAGCAGATGGCGCGCCGGCCCGAGGGCGCGGCCCAGTGGCGCGAGATCCTCGAGCTCGATTTCTCCACCACGATGCGCTTCTGGGATTCGCCGAAGCCCACGATCGCCGCGATCCACGGCCCCTGCATGGCGGGAGCCTTCGAAATGGCGCTCGCCTGCGATATCTCGGTGTGCTCGCGCGACGCCGTATTCGGCGAGCCCGAGCTCAAGTTCGGCGCCGGCATCGTCACGCTGCTCCTGCCATGGATGGTCGGCCCGAA
>VBCP01000266.1 GCA_005888925.1 Betaproteobacteria bacterium
GGGCATCGTCACCACGGGCAAGTCCTTTGGCGACGTGATGCGCGCGCTCGGCGATCTGGGGATCGACCAGCGCGTGGCGCGCGACATAGGCCTGCGCGTGTACAAGGTGGCGCTCTCCTGGCCGCTCGAGCCGCTGGGCGCGCGGCGCTTCGCCGAGGGACTCGAGGAGATCCTGGTCGTCGAGGAAAAGCGCCAGGTCATCGAGTACCAGATCAAGGAAGAGCTCTACAACTGGAAGGAAGGCGTGCGCGCGCCCCGCGTCGTCGGCAAGTTCGACGACAGCGGCGAGTGGAGCCGCAGCGGCGGGCAGCCCGCCGGAACCTGGCTATTGCCGGCGCAGTACGAGCACTCGCCGGCGATGGTGGCTCGCGCGATTGCCCAGCGCCTGGAGAAATTGGGTTTATCCGAAAAACTGGGTTCCCAGTTCCGCGAGCGGCTCGCCTTCCTCGACTTCAAGGAGAAGGCGCTCGCCCGCCCACGCGTGACCACTGTGCGGCAGCCGT
The DNA here is from genome assembly GCA_005888925.1 of Betaproteobacteria bacterium. Taxonomy (GTDB): domain Bacteria; phylum Pseudomonadota; class Gammaproteobacteria; order Burkholderiales; family SG8-39; genus SCGC-AG-212-J23. Next base: position 504 of record VBCP01000266.1, read on the forward strand.
ATTTCTGCTCCGGCTGTCCGCACAACACCTCGACGCGCGTGCCCGAAGGCAGCCGCGCCACCGCCGGCATCGGCTGCCATTTCATGGCGGTGTGGATGGACCGCAATACTTCGACCTTCACGCACATGGGCGCCGAAGGCGTGCCGTGGATCGGGCAGGCGCCCTTCACCGACGAGAAGCACATCTTCGCCAACCTGGGCGACGGCACCTATTTCCACTCCGGTCTGCTCGCGATCCGCGCTGCGGTCGCCGCCAAGGTCACCATGACCTACAAGATCCTTTACAACGACGCGGTGGCCATGACCGGCGGCCAGCGCCACGACGGCCCGCTCGATCCCGCGATAATCTCGCGACAGATCGCGGCCGAGGGCGTCCGCCCAATCATCGTGGTGACCGACGAGCCGGACAAGTATCCGCCGGCGACGAACTGGGCGCCGGGCGTCACCATCCGGCACCGCGACGAGCTCGACGCCGTGCAACGGGAGCTGCGCGAGACGCCCGGCGTGTCGGCCCTGATCTACGACCAGACCTGCGCCTCCGAGAAGCGCCGCCGCCGCAAGAAGAACGAGTATCCGGACCCGGCGGTGCGCGCGGTGATCAACGAGATGGTGTGCGAGGGCTGCGGCGACTGCAGCGAGAAATCGAACTGCCTCTCGGTCGAGCCGCTCGAGACCGAATTCGGCCGCAAGCGCCTTATCAACCAGTCCTCGTGCAACAAGGATTTCTCCTGCCTCAAGGGCTTCTGCCCGAGCTTCGTCACGGTCGAGGGCGGACGTCTGAAGAAGAGGCGCTCGGCCGCCAAGGCGGCGGATGACTTCCCCACCCTGCCCGAGCCTACGCTGCAGGAGCTCGGTGCGCCGTACGGCGTGCTCGTCACCGGCATCGGCGGCACCGGTGTCATCACCATCGGCCAGATCCTGGCGATGGCGGCACACCTGGAAGCAAAAGGCGTCTCGGTCCTCGACATGTCCGGGCTGGCGCAGAAGTACGGCGCGGTCATGTCGCACGTGCAGCTCGCGCCGACTCCGCAGGCGCTGTCCGCGACGCGCATCGATACCGGCGGCGCGAGCCTCGTCATCGGCTGCGACCTCGTGGTGAGCGCGAGCACCGACGCGATCGCCAAGATGGCGCCGGGGCAGACCCGCGCGGTGATCAACGCCTCGGTCACGCCCACCGCGGAGTTCGTGCGCAATCCCAACTGGCAGCTGCCGGGCAGCGACCTGCAGCACGACATCGAGGAGGCCTGCGGCAGGGGCAACGCCAGCTTCATCACCGCGACGCAATTGGCCACCGGACTCATGGGCGATGCGATAGCGACCAACATGCTGATGCTCGGCTACGCCTACCAGAAAGGCTGGGTTCCGGTCTCCGCCGCGTCGCTGGAACGCGCCATCGAGCTGAACGGCGTCGCGGTGGAGTTCAATAAGCAGAGCTTCCTCTGGGGGCGCCGCGCAGCCGTCGATGTCGAGCGCGTGGAGCGCATCGCACAGCCGGCTTCTCACCGCGTACCAGGACGCCGCGTATGCCGAGCGCTATCGCAAGCTGGTGGAGCGCGTGCGCCAGCGCGAGCGCGAAACCGCCGGCTCGACCAAGCTCGCCGAGGCGGTGGCGCGCTACTACGCGAAATTGCTGGCATACAAGGACGAATACGAGGTGGCGCGCCTGCACGCCGACGGCGCGCTCGAGCAGAAAATCGCCGGCATGTTCGAAGGCGACTACCAGCTGGTGTTTCACTTGGCGCCGCCGCTTCTCGCGCGCAAGGATCCGACGACCGGCGAGCCGCGCAAGATGCGCTTCGGCGCCTGGATGCTGCCGGTCTTTCGCCTGCTGAAGAGCCTGCGAGGCCTGCGGGGCACGGCGTTCGATCCCTTCGGCTACACCGCCGAGCGGCGCACCGAGCGCGCGCTGATCGCCCAGTACGAAGGCGATATCGAACGCCTGCTCGCCAAGCTGTCGCCGGCAAATCATTCGCTTGCCGTGCAGATCGCTGCCCTCCCCGAGGACATCCGCGGCTTCGGGCACGTAAAGACCCGCCATCTCGCCGCCGCGCGCAAAAAGCACGACGAGCTCATGGCGCGCTTTGACAGCACTGAGACCCAGCGCGCTGCGGCTTAATCGCTGGGCCTGGCTCCTCGCCCTGCTCGCATTCGCGGCGCTCGCCGAAGAGCGCACGCTCGACCTGGGCGATGGAGCGCCGATCCGTTACGAAGTGCTCAGCCCGGCATCGCCCGGCAGCGCGGCGGATACGGCGCGACGCATGCTCGCGCTGCTCGCCGACGGGAACATCGACGACGCGGCTGCCCTCTCCAACGCGCCGCCACGCCGGCGGCAGGTGCTGCGCGACTACATGGACGCGGTCGGCGAGGCGGAATTCAGGCGCGTCTTCGCCCAGTACGCGTCCCCGCCGAACCGCCTCGTGGCCGAGGTCGTGATCGGCGAGCGGCATCTCCTGGTATGGGACCTGGCCGACGCGGGTCATCGCCTGGCTGGCCAGTACTTTGTCCTTGCGGGCGAGGGATTTCTTCTCGACGACGCGCCGAGCGCCGAGCGTGCTCGCCTGCAGCGCGTGCTCGGCGCCTACCGGCAGGGTCGCATCAAACCTTGAGGCGAAACGGGCTGAAGTCGGTGTCGCGGTCGAAGTAGTCCTCGTTCTCCGCGCGCTTGAGGAAGCCCACGACCTTGTACGTCACCGGCGTAAACAGCACCTCCACGGCCACCTTGCCGACGAACTGCGCCAGCATGATCGCCGGCAGGATCTCGTTCGGCATGATTCCCGAGTTGTAGAACGCGAGCGGATAGAACAGCGCCGAGTCGACCGCCTCGCCGACGATGGTCGAGCCGATGGTGCGGGTCCAGAGCCATTTGCCGGCGGTCATGATTTTCATCTTCGCGAGCACGAAGGAGTTGGCGAACTCGCCGCAGAAGTAGGCAAACATGGACGCCCATCACCGACGCGAAGAGGAGACCGCCGAAGCCGGCCCAGATCACGCGCCGCGCGCGCGCGTAGCCGTAAACCTCGGTTAGCACATCGCCGAAAACATAGGAGATGGGAAAAAAGAGCAGCCCGGCGCCGAAGGCGGGAAACCCGTCCACCTGCACGATCTTCGCCGGGCCGATCAGGTTCGAGCAGATGAGTACGGTGACGAACGCCGCCATCACGAGCTCGTAGTAGCGGTACTGGCGCTGACCGCCGGCCGGGTCGACGCGGGCGCTCATGCCGGCAGCTCAGGCGAGAAGTCCCGGAAGTCGGGCTCGAGCTGCACGCCCATCGCGTCGAGCATGCGGCCGACCATGGCGTAGAACGCAGCGACTGCGGCGAGCTCGACATAGTCATGGTGATCGAAGTGCCGCAGTGCCTCGGCATGGACCGCATCGCTGACGTGTCCTTGCGTGACCTCCTCGGCGAGCGCGAGCGCGGCCTTTTCCCGCTGATCGAACTCGCCCGACGTGCGCCACGCGGACAAGGCGTTGATCTGCGCCTCGCTCACGCCGGCCTTGCGCGCCATCGGCAGGTGCTGCGCCCACTCGTATTCGGAGCGCATCAGCTGCCCGCCGCGCAGGATGACGAGCTCGCGCAGCGCGCGCGGCGTGCGCGTGTCGTGACGCAGCATCTTCGAGAACTCGGTCCACGCGGCGACCAGTGCCGGATGGTTCGCGAGTGCGCGGTAGAGGTTGGGCGGCGTACCCCAGAGCTTTTCGAGGCGGATCTTGAGGGCGGGCTCGAACTCCGCCAGGGGAACCCGCGTTGCAACCTTTTGCATAGGGGCGGCATCATACAATTGAATGCCATGAGCGAACCCGCGTGGGACAACCCGATCCAGACCGACGGCTTCGAGTTCGTCGAATACGCCGCGCCCGATCCCCGGGCGCTCGGCGCGCTCTTCGAGCGCCTCGGCTTCCTGCGCGTCGCGCGCCACCGCCACAAGGATGTCGCTCTTTACAAGCAGGGCGACGTCAATTTCATCCTCAATGCCGAGCCGCGCTCGTTCGCGCAGAACTTCGCGCGGCGCCATGGCCCGAGCGTGTGCGCGATGGCGTTTCGGGTGCACGACGCCGCGGCCGCCTATGACAAGCTGGTCGAGCGCGGCGCCTGGGGCGTGGAGAACCCTGCCGGCCCGGGCGAGCTCAACATTCCGGCGATCAAGGGCATCGGCGATTCGCTGATCTACCTCGTCGATCGCTATCCCGAGAACACCTACGGCAACACCATCTACGACGTCGACTTCCGTCCGCTGCCGGGCTTCGAAGCCTTCTGGCGCGGCGAGGCGCCGGCGCCGGCTGGCGCCGGGCTCACCTACGTCGACCATCTGACGCACAACGTGCATCGCGGTCGCATGGCGGAGTGGTCCGAGTTCTACGAGCGCCTGTTCAACTTCCGCGAGATCCGTTATTTCGACATCGAGGGCAAGCTCACCGGCCTGAAGTCCAAGGCGATGACCAGCCCCTGCGGGCGCATCCGCATCCCGATCAACCGCGGACATCTACCGCACCGTGGACGCGCTCAGGACCAATGGCGTGGATCTTCTCGATACGCCGCAGACCTATTACGAGCTGGTCGACAAGCGCCTGCCGGGACACGGCGAGCCGCTCGAGGAGCTCTCCAAGCGCAAGATCCTGGTCGACGGCAATCCGGCCGGGGGCCTGCTGCTGCAGATCTTCACCAAGACGATGATCGGCCCGATCTTCTTCGAGATCATCCAGCGGAAGGGCGACGAAGGCTTCGGCGAAGGCAATTTCAGGGCGCTGTTCGAATCGATGGAGCTCGACCAGGTGCGCCGCGGCGTGCTGAAGCCCGCGGCATGAAGACCGCCGAGCTGCGCGGCGATTACTCGCGCGCCGGACCCGATTACGCCGTCGAGCAGGACTGGGCAGCGTACAGCGCAGAGGACCACGCGCTCTACCGGCGCCTGTTCCAGCGCCAGGCGAAGCTCGTGCCGCGCTATGCGTGTCCCGAATGGATCGAGGCGATCGCCGGCCTTGATTCCGCGCGCGAGATTCCGCGTTTCGCCGACGTCTCCAAAAAGCTGAGAGCCAAGACCGGCTGGGAAATCGTGGCCGTCCCCGGTCTGATCCCGGACGATGCCTTCTTCACGCATCTCGCGAACCGGCGCTTCCCCGTCACGGTGTGGCTTCGCCGGCCGGAGGAATTCGACTACATCGTCGAGCCCGACGTGTTCCACGATTTCTTCGGTCACGTGCCGCTGCTCTTCGACCGCGTGTATGCCGACCACCTGCACGAGTACGGCAAGGGCGGCCTGAAGGCGATGCGCCTGGATGCGGTGAAGATGCTCGCGCGCCTTTACTGGTTCACGATCGAGTTCGGGCTGATGAACACGCCCGCCGGCGTGCGCGCCTATGGCGCGGGGCTGCTTTCCTCGGGCGGCGAGCTCGCGTACTGCGTCGAGGACCCGCGTCCGCGGCGCCTGCCGTTCGATCTCGAGCGCATCATGCGCACCGCCTACCAGATCGACCGCTACCAGGAGACCTACTTCGTCATCGACTCGTTCGAGCAGCTGATGCGCGAGACCGCGCCCGACTTCGCGCCGCTCTACGCTCGCCTGCGCAAGCTGCCGCTCCTCACATCCTGAGCGCGTTGGGCAGCCAGTAGACGAGACCGGGCAGCGCCACCAGGATCGCCACGAGCACCAGGTCGGCCACCAGGAAGGGCAGCGTCCCGAGGTAGATGCGCGCAACCGGAATGTCCGGATGCTGCGCCTGGATCACGAACACCGTCATCCCGGTCGGCGGGCTGATCAGGCCGATCGTGCACATCACGGTGACGAAGATCCCGAACCAAATGCCGTCGTAGCCCAGGCCGAGCACGAGCGGCAGCGTGACCGGCACCGTGATGAGGATGGTGCTGACCTCGTCCAGGAAGGTGCCGAGCAGGAGATACAGCATCATCACCGCGAGCAGGATCCAGGCGGGACCGAGATGCGCCTGCTCCACCCAGCCCGCGAGCTCGGTCGGAAACCGGGTAAGGACGATGAAGCGCGAAAAGATAAAGGCGCCGACCACGATGAAGAAGATCGCGGCCGTGGTGAACGCGGTTTCGAGCATCGCGTCCCACAGCCCGCGCCAGCCCATCTGGCGCGTGAGCATGGCGATCAGGATGGCGACGAACGCCGCCACCGCGGCGGCCTCGGTCGGCGAAAACCAGCCGAGGTAGATCCCGAACACCGCGAAGAAAAAAAGCACTGCCAGCTTCCACATGCCGAGCGATGCCCGCAACCGCGCCGCGAGGCCCATGCCCGGCACCTTCGGCACCCATTGCGGGCGCAGCCATGCCACCGCCCACACCGCGAGCACGTACAGGCCGGCGAGCACGAAACCCGGGACGAAGGCGGCGGCATAGAGCTTCGGCAGGGACTGCTCGGCGACGATGGCGTAAATCGCGATCAGCACCGAGGGTGGGATCAGCACGTCGAGCGTGCCGGCGCTCGCCACCGCGCCGGCGGCGAATGCGGCGTCGTAGCCGTGGCGGCGCATCTCCGGGATCGCCACCTTCGAGAACGTCGCCGCGGTGACGATCGACGAGCCGCAGATCGCGCCGAACAGCGCGCACGAGCCGATCGTCGCATTCGCGAGCGCGCCGCGCACGCCGGCGAAAAGCCCGTTGGCCGCGTCGAACAGCTCCTTCGCCATGTTGCCGCGCGCGGCGACTGCACCCATCAGAATAAAGAGAGGGATGACGGACAATGAATAAGCGCTCGCCAGCGTGAAGGGCACGCGGCCGAACATTTTGAGCGCCGGGCTCCAGCCGTCGAGCGCGGCGTAGCCGAGGAGACCGCTCGCCGCGAGCGAGATGGCGATCGGCACGCGCGCGAAGATCAGGAGGAGGAGCAGCACCACCCCCAGCACGCCGATCAGGCCGACGCTCACTTTTCCGCTTTGGGAAAGATCATCACCACCGCGGCGAGCGCCCCGCCGATCAGGCCGAACAGCACCGGGATCCAGTACAGGATGCGATGGATCGAGAGGTCCGAGGTGACATCGTGGAACACCAGCGTCTCCTGCGCCGCCTTCCAGCCCTCCCAGGCCATGGTCGCGAGCACCGGGATGGCGATGATCTCGGCAAAGCGGCGCAGCCACGGCACCCAGCGCGGCGCGATCGGATCGATGACGTCGACCAGCAAGTGCTCGTCGCGCAGGAACACCGCCGGCAGCGCGAGGAAGAACGTGCAGGCGAGCAGCAGCTCGATGATCTCGAAGGTGCCGCGGATCGGCTGGTTGCTGACCGCGCGCAGCATCACGTCCGCCACCGTCAGCAGCATCATGGCGACGAGGAAAAGGCCGGCGGCCGCGCCGCAGCCCGTCGCAACGAGACTACGCCAGCGCTTCAGTTCCAGAAGTTCTTCGAGGTCTTCGCGTGCTTGTCGGAGAGCTGGCGCATCATGGTGTAGACGGCGCGCGCCGGCATGCCCTTGCCTTCGTACTCCTTGATCTTCGCCTCCGATACTTCGGCGCCGATCTTGTGCACCTTGTCCATCTCGGCGGCCGGGAAACGGATCGCCTCGCCACCGCCGTCGATGACGGCCTTTTTGCCGGGCACGTCGAGCGCATCCCAGGCCCGTCCGATCTCGGCTTCCTTGCCGGTGGTGCTGTCGGTGACGAGCTTCTTCAGGTCCGCGAGCAGCTTGTTCCAGAAATCTTCGTTGAGGCCGAGGCCGAAACTCGTGACGTAGGCGTAGAGCTCGGTCGAGTACTTCACGATGCCGCCGAGCTTGAAGGCGATGCCGACGCCGCCGTAGTCCATGAAGGCGCCATCGATGGTGCCTTTGGAAAGCTGCTCGGCGATTTCGGTCGGCGGCACGCCGACGGGCGTCGCGCCCAAAGCAGCGACCAGATCGCGCACCGTGGGTGAGGCGAAGCGCAGCCGCATGCCCTTGAAGTCATCGAGCGTGCGGATCGCCTTCTTCGTGGTGTGCGGGCCGCCGGGCTGGTGCGTGAAGAGCAGCAGGATCTTGAGGCCCTTGTGCTCGGCATCGAGGTATTTCGAGCGCAGCTCGGCGTCATTCAGAACCTTGGTGCCGATCTCGGAGCTGCCGACCATGAAGGGCAGGTTGATGATCTCGGTGAGCGGGAAACGCCCCGGCGTGCCGCCATGCAGGAACCAGGAGGCCTCGGCCTGCCCGGTGCGCGCGAAATCGTAGTGCTGCGGCGTCGGCCCCATCTGCGCGTTCGGGAAGCGCTTCACCACGAGCCGCCCGCCCGATCCTTTCTCGAGGCTCTCGGACCATTTGATCAGCCACTGCGACATCGCGTGCTGGTCGCCGACGAAATAGGCGAGCTTCATTTCGTACTTCTGCTGCGCATGGGCTGCTGATGCGCCGAGCGCGAGCGCGCAGGCGACGGCAAAAAGCGACTTCACGTGCATGGCCTCCTCCCCGGAGGCTGCACTTTGCCAGAAAATGCGCCGTAAGATGCAACCATGGATATGACCCTCAACGCGAAGGTCAGGCGCGCCGTAAAGGCCCGCGAGCAACTGCGCTATCAACGGGGCTTCGGCAATTCGTTTTCCAGCGAGGCGGTGAAGGGCGCGCTACCGCTCGGGCGCAACTCGCCGCAGCGCGCGCCGAAGGGGCTGTATGCGGAAGTGCTTTCCGGCACGGCCTTCACGGCGCCACGCGCCGAGAACCTGAGCTGCTGGCTCTACAAGCTGCGGCCCTCGGCGATGCACGGTCCCTATCGGCGCCTGGCCCGGGGACAGCTGCGCTCGGGCCCATTCGACGAAGTCGAGACGCCGCCGAACCGCCTGCGCTGGGATCCGCTGCCGTTGCCGGCGAAGCCGGCCGATTTCATCGATGGGCTCGCGACGCTCGCCGGCTCGGGCGATCCCGCGGCGCAGACCGGGCTCGCGGTGCATATCTATCGCGCCAACCGGTCGATGGAGCGGCGCTATCTCTACTGCGCGGACGGCGAGCTGATGCTGGTGCCGCAGCAGGGCGCGCTCCTCCTGTTTACCGAGCTGGGAAAGCTCGAGCTGCATCCAGGTGAGATCGCCGTCGTGCCGCGCGGCATGAAGTTCAAGGTGGCGCTGCTGGAAAAGGCGGCGCGCGGCTATGTCTGCGAAAACTACGGCGCGCCGTTCCGGTTGCCCGAGCTCGGGCCGATCGGCTCGCAGGGACTCGCGCAAACGCGCGACTTCATGGCGCCGGTCGCCGCGTTCGAGGAAACGGGGAAATGCGAAGTCGTCGCCAAGTTCATGGGCGCTCTGTGGGCGAGCGCTTTCGAGCATTCGCCGCTCGACGTCGTCGCCTGGCACGGCGACTACGTACCCTACAAATACGAGCTGGCGCGCTTCATGGCGATCAACACGGTGAGCTTCGACCATGCCGATCCATCGATTTTCACCGTCCTCAGTTCGCCCTCCGGGCAAGCGGGCGTTGCCAACTGCGACTTCGTCGTCTTCCCGCCGCGCTGGCTGGTGGCCGAGGATACGTTCCGCCCGCCGTGGTTCCATCGCAACGTCATGAGCGAGCTCATGGGGCTGGTGCACGGCCAGTACGACGCCAAGGCGAGCGGCTTCCTCCCGGGCGGCGTATCGATCCACAACTGCATGTCGGCACACGGACCGGATCTCGCGACCTACGAGCGCGCGAGCGAGGCCGAGCTCAAGCCGCAGAAGCTGGACGCCGGCCTCGCCTTCATGTGGGAGTCGCGCTACGTCTTCCGGCCGACGCGCTTCGCCATGACCGCGCGCGAGCTGCAGAAGGACTACGACGCCGTCTGGGCGGGCTTCAAGCGCGCACAGAAATGAGGCTCGACGACACGCACGACCCGGCGCTACGCAGCTGGGTCGAGTCGGCGCACGAGCCGGGCTGCAATTTTCCGATCCAGAACCTGGCCCTCGGCATCTTCAAGCGCAAAGGCCAGAAGGAGCCCGCGCGCGGCGGTGTGGCGATCGGCGACCAGATCCTCGACCTCGCCGCGCTCGGCGTGCGCACCGGCCCGACGCTGAACAGCCTCGCCGCGATGGGGCGCCAGGCCGCGCGCAAGCTGCGGCGCGAACTTTCCCGCGCGCTCTCGGTCAAGACGAGGCACAAGAAGCGCCTGCAGAAGCATCTCGTGCCGATGAAGCAGGCCGAGCTCTTCCTGCCGGTCGCAATCGGCGACTACAGCGACTTCTTCACCGGGATCCACCATGCCACGAACATGGGCCGCATGCTGCGGCCGGACAATCCGCTGCTGCCCAACTACAAGTGGCTGCCCATCGGCTACCACGGCCGCGGCTCGTCGATCGTGATTTCCGGCGCCGCCGTGCGCCGCCCGAGGGGTCAGCTCAAGCCGCCCGATGCTCCGGCGCCGGTCTATGCCGCGAGCAAGCGACTCGACTACGAGGTCGAGCTTGGCTTCATCGCAGGCACCGGCAACGCGCTCGGCCGTCCGATCGCGGTGGGCGATGCACTGGAGCATGTCTTCGGTGCGGTGCTGCTCAACGACTGGTCGGCGCGCGACATGCAAGCCTGGGAGTATCAGCCGCTCGGCCCGTTTCTCGCCAAGAGCTTCGCCACCACCATTTCACCCTGGATCGTGACGATGGACGCGCTCGAACCCTATCGGTGCGCCGCCTTTGCGCGTGCCGCGGACGATCCGCAGCCGCTGCCCTATCTGCTGGACGAAGATGATCAGCGCGAAGGCGGCCTGGCCATCGAAGTCGAGATGCACCTGCGCACGCCGAAGATGAAAGCGCCGGTGCGCCTGTCGCGCGGCAACTTTCGCGATTCGTACTGGACGCTCGCGCAGATCGTCGCGCATCAGACCTCCAATGGCTGCAACCTGCAACCGGGCGACCTGCTCGGCTCGGGGACCATTTCCGGCGCGAGCGCCGATTCTCTCGGCTCGCTCATGGAGCTCAGCCTGGCCGGCAAGAATCCCCTGCAGCTCGCGAACGGCGAGACCCGCAGCTTTCTCGAGGACGGCGACGAAGTCATCGAGCGCGGCCGCTGCGTGCGAGAGGGCTACGCCACGATCGGCTTCGGCGAAGCGAGCGGCCGCATCATGCCGGCCGGTGCCAAATGAGCTCGCGGATGGGATTCGCCGCCGGCGCGGTCATCTGTGCCGCGCTTCTGGGCTACGGCTACTACCTGCAATACGTGCAAGGTCTCGAGCCCTGTCCCCTCTGCATGGTGCAACGCGGCTTCTTTTACGTCGTCATGGCGCTATTCATCATCGCCGCCCTGCACGCGCCGCGGCGCATCGGCACGGCGGTTTACGCGGGACTCGTGATCCTGTTCGCCGCGGGCGGCGCCGCGACCGCCGGGCGCCAAGTGTGGCTGCAGCATCTGCCCGAGGACAAGATCCCGCAATGCGGGCCGGATCTATTCTTCATGCTGGAGAATCTGCCGCTCTCGCGCACGCTGCAGAAGCTGTTCCAGGGCAGCGGCGAATGCGCCGCGGTGGATTGGAAGTTTCTCGGCCTGTCGATCGCCGGCTGGGCGCTCGCGTGGTTTATCACGCTCGCCGTGTACGCAGCGTGGCTGGCTGCGCGGCGCTGGCGACAGCTCTAAGCACCTCGCCCAGCACGATCAGCACTGGTCCGCCGCCTAGTTGAGTAGCCAGGTGCGGTAGCTCTCCCAGCGTGCCGACCAGTGTGCGCGCCTCTGGGAGAGAAGCGTTCTCGACCACAGTCACCGGCGTGGTAGCGCGCTTGCCGGCGCCGACTAGCGCTTGCGCGATATGAGTGGCGTCACCGGCGCCCATGTAGATGGCGGCCGTATCTGCCGCCAGCACCGTCTGTACCCAAGTGCTTGCGGATTCGCCGACGCCCATACGCGGCGTGACAAAGGCGACGCTGCGCGCGAGTCCACGCTGCGTGAGCGAGACGCCGAGATGGGCAGCCGCCGCGAGCGCTGCGGTGACACCGGGGACGACTTCGACCGCGATGGCATGCGAGCGCAGGTAGGCAATTTCCTCCTGCGCGCGAGCGAACAGCATCGGGTCGCCGCCCTTGAGCCGCACCACGACGCGGTGCTTGCGGGCCGCATCGGCGAGTCGCTTGTTGATGAAGCGCTGCGCGGTCGAGTGTTTGCCGCAGCGCTTGCCGACGGCGATCTTCGCCGCGTGTGGCGCGAGCGCGAGGATGGCGTGCGGCACGAGCGCGTCATGGAACACGATCTCGGCCTCGCCGAGCAGCCGGGCCGCGCGCAGGGTGAGGAGATCCACTGCGCCCGGCCCGGCGCCCACGAGATAGACGGTGCCGCTCATGCCGCGGCCTTCGCCCGCGCGAGACGCCCGTCCGCCGCCACGTGCAGTCCACACTCCTTCGTTTCGGCGCGCTCCCACCACCAGCGCCCGGCGCGTACATCTTCTCCCGGCAACACCGGGCGCGTGCAGGGCGCGCAGCCGATCGAGCGATAGCCCTGGTCATAGAGGCGGTTGTACGGCACCTGGTATTCGCGGATGTAATCCCAGACCGCGTTTTCGCTCCAAGCGACCAGCGGATTGAATTTTTCCAGCCCGTGCAGCACATCGAACTCGCGTTCGGCCAAGTGGGTTCTGTTGGGCGAGTGTTCGCGCCGCTGCCCAGTGATCCACGCGCGCTTGCCGGCGAGCGCGCGAGCCAGAGGCTCGGTCTTGCGGATCTCGCAGCAGCGCTGGCGCAATTCGAGGCCGCGGTAGAAGGCGTCGCGGCCGTAGAACTGCACGTAGTTCGCGACGGCGCCGGCTTGCGGCTCATAGATCTGCACGGCCAGGCCGTAGCGCTGCCGGATTTCCGGAATCAGCGCCAGCGTCTCCTCGTTCAGGCGCCCGGTTTCGAGCACGAACACGCCGATCGGCAGGCGCAGGCGCGCGATCGCGTCCGTGATGACCATGTCCTCGGCTTGCAGGCTGCTCGCAAGCGCGGCCGGCGCGAAGCGCTCGGCAACCTCGCGCAGCGTGGCTTCCAGAGCGCTCATCGCGTGCGGCGGCGGAAGAGGGGCCGGGGCCGCGTCACCGATGCCTGGTAGGACTCGCTGAAGTCGTCGAAAGCCGCGAGCGCCTCGTGCGGATCCTCGCCTTCGCGCAGCTCGAAGGCATCGAAGCCGCAGCTCTCCATGAAGCACAGGTGATCGCGCGTGATGTGGCCGACCGCGCGCAGCTCGCCCTTGTAGCCGTAGCGCTCGCGCAGCAGGCGTCCGATGGAAAAGCCACGGCCGTCGCCGAACTTCGGAAAGTTCACCTCGACACGCGCCACGCCGTCGAGCCGGTCCGCCACCGCCGCCGGATCATCGGCGGGCTCCAGGCGGATCACGTTTGCGTCAGGCGACGGCGCGCTCTCGGTGATGACGCGCCGCTCTTTGATCAGCATTGCCATAGACCTGTTCCTTGAAAGGCTCGACACCGATGCGATGCACGACGTCGACGAAGCGCTCGGCGTCGCTGTCGCGCCGCTCGAGATAGCATCCGATCAGCTTTTCCACCACCAGGGGGACGTCGGCGCGGGCGAACGACGGCCCGATCACCTTGCCCAATGCGGCTTTCGCTCCGGGACGCGTCTCACCCTGGTTTCCGCCGATCTCGATCTGGTACCACTCCTCGCCGTTCTTATCGACGCCGAGGATGCCGATGTGGCCGACGTGGTGGTGGCCGCAGGCGTTCATGCAGCCCGAGATGTTGAGATCGAGCTCGCCGATGTCGTGCAGATAATCGAGATCGTCGAAGCGCCGCTGGATCGCCTCCGCCACCGGGATCGACTTGGCGTTGGCGAGCGCGCAGAAGTCGCCGCCCGGGCAGCTGATGATGTTCGTGAGAAGCCCCAGGTTCGGCGTCGCGAGCCCGAGCTCTCGTGCCTCGCGCCAGACTTCGACCAGGTCGCGCTGCCGCACATCGGCGAGCACCAGGTTCTGCTCGTGCGACACGCGCAGCTCGCCGAAGGAATAGCGGTCGGCGAGATCCGCGATCGCGTCCATCTGATCCGCGGTGACGTCGCCGGGCGGCACGCCCGTCTTCTTGAGGGACAGCGTGACGGCCGCATAGCCGGGCCGCTTGTGCGGATGAACATTGCGCTTGACCCAGGCGGCGAAGCCCGGAACGGCGATCGCCCCCAGGTCGAGGTTGGCCAGCCGCTCGTAAGCCGGGCGCGTGAAACGCGCGGCGACCCGCTCGATCTCCTCGGCGATCAGCGTCGCCGGGCCGTCCTTGATCTGCGCCCACTCGGCCTCGACCTCCTCGCGGAACCTGTCGGGCCCGCGCTCCTTCACCAGGATCTTGATGCGCGCCTTGTGGATGTTGTCGCGGCGCCCATAGCGGTTGTAGACGCGCAGGATCGCTTCGAGATAAGTCAGCAGATGCGGCCAGGGCAGGAACTCGCGGATCACGACGCCGATGATCGGCGTGCGCCCGAGCCCGCCGCCGACCAGCACGCGGAAGCCGACTTCGCCCCGCTCGTCCCTCACGGCGTGCAGGCCGATGTCGTGCACCTCGACCGCTGCGCGGTCGGCGCGCGCGCCGTTCAGGGCGATCTTGAATTTGCGGGGCAGGAACGAGAACTCGGGGTGGAAGGTAGACCACTGCCGGATGATTTCGCACCACACGAAGGAGTCGACGATCTCGTCCTGCGCGACGCCGGCGAAATGGTCGGTGGTGACGTTGCGGAACGAGTTGCCCGAGGTCTGGATCGCATGCATCTGCACCGTGGCGAGCTCGGCGAGCATCTCGGGCACCTGCTCGAGCTTCGGCCAGTTGAGCTGCAGGTTCTGGCGCGTCGAGAAGTGGCCGTATCCGCGGTCGTACTTGCGGCTGATGTCGGCGAGCTTGCGCAGTTGCCGCGTCGACAGCAGCCCATACGGAATCGCGATGCGCAGCATCGGCGCGTAGCGCTGGATGTACAGCCCGTTGCGCAGTCGCAGCGCGCGGAACTCGTCCTCCGAGAGCTGTCCGGCGAGAAAGCGCTCGGTCTGGCCGCGGAACTGTCGCACGCGCTCGTCCACCAGGCGCTGGTCGATCTCGTCGTAGCGGTACATGGAACCGCCAATGCTAGGAGCGCTCCTTATGCTTTCAAAGACTATTGTGTTAGTATGTTATGCAAACGTGATCTAAGCAAGATGAAGCTCCAGCAGCTGCGTTACCTCACCGAAGTGGTGCGCCGCGGCCTCAACGTTTCCCAGGCCGCGGACGCGCTGCATACCTCGCAGCCCGGGGTGTCGAAACAGATCCGGGCGCTCGAAGACGAGCTGGGCATCCAGGTCTTCGTGCGCCACGGCAAGCGCCTGGTCTCGATCACCGAGCCCGGCAAGGCCGTGGTGGCAATAGCGGAGCGCATCCTGTCCGAAGCGCAGAACCTGCGGCGGGCAGGCGAGGAGTTCGCGAACGACCAGCTCGGCACCCTCACCATCGCGGCAACGCACACGCAGGCGCGCTATGCGCTACCTAAGGCGGTAGCCGCATTCAAGCGGCGCTACGCGAAGGTCAAGCTGGTTATCCACCAAGGAAATCCGACTCAGATCTGCGAGCAAGTACTTACGGGCGAAGCCGATTTATGCGTCGCGACCGAGGCGATCGCCGAATACCCGGAGCTCGTCTCGATGCCGGTCTACCAGTGGAACCGGTGCGTGGTCGTGCCGCCGAAGCATGCCTTGCTGAAGGCCGCCCCCCTGACTCTTGAGAAGCTGGCGCAGTACCCGATCGTCACCTACGACTTCGCCTTCGCCAACCGCTCGCTGGTCGAGAAAGCGTTCGAAAACCGCGGACTGCATCCCAACGTGGTGCTCACGGCACTCGATTCCGACGTGATCAAGACCTATGTCGAGCTCGGCCTCGGCATCGGCATCCTCGCCAAGATGGCTTTCGACCCGAAACGCGACATCGACCTGCGCGCGATCGACGCGAGCCATCTCTTCGAGTCGAGCACCACGCGGCTGGGAATCAAGCGCAACGCCTACCTGCGGCGCTACACCTACGAGTTCATCGAGCTGTTCGCGCCGCACCTGCCGCGCGCCACCGTCGAGCGCGCGGTGCGCGGCGAGGAGGGTTCGCGCTACGAGCTATGAGTGGCGATGAATTCGCGCACGCGCGGAAACACCACTTCCCGCCAGCGCCGGCCGGAGAAGATGCCGTAGTGCCCGACGCCGGGCGCGACGAAATGCGCGCGCCGCTCGCGCGAAATGTTGAGGCACAGCGCATGGGCCGCTTCCGTCTGGCCGTTGCCTGAAATGTCGTCGAGCTCACCTTCGATGGTGAGGAGCGCCGGCTCGCGGATGGCGCTGGGCCGCACCAGCTCGTCGCGCACGAACATGCGCCCCTTGGGCAGCGCGAATTCCTGGAACACGGTCTTGACGGTATCCAGGTAGTACTCCGCCGGCAGGTCGAGCACCGCGTTGTACTCGTCGTAGAAGCGCCGATGCGCTTCCGCGGATTCGCCGTCGCCGATCATGAGATGGTTGAAGTAATCCCAGTGGGCATTCAGGTGACGGTCCGGGTTCATCGTCACGAAGCCCAGGTGCTGGAGGAACCCCGGATACACGCGGCGCATGTAGCCGGGATACTTCGGCG
>VBCP01000270.1 GCA_005888925.1 Betaproteobacteria bacterium
AGTGCCGGTGGCCGGCGCGCCGCTCGAGCGCCGCGATCTCGCCGCGCACGGAAATCGCGACCGAGCACCATTCGCTGGAGGTTTCGAAGGCGGCGAATTTCATGGCCGATTCTATATACTGGCCGCCATGAAAGAACATCGCATAGCAGTCATCCCCGGCGACGGCATCGGGCGCGAAGTCATTCCCGAAGGCGTTCGCGTTCTGGAAGCGGTTGGCGCGCGCCATGGCCTCAAGTTCGTCTGGAAGGAGTTCCCCTGGAGCTGCGACTGGTACAAGGCGCACGGCAAGATGTGCCCCGACGACGCGGCCGACATCCTGCGCAAGTTCGACGCGGTGTACTTCGGCGCGGTCGGCAATCCTTCGCTCGTGCCGGACCACATCGCGGTGTGGGGACTGCTGATCAATTTCCGCCGCTGGTTCGACCTCTATGTGAATCTGCGCCCGGTGCGCCTGTTCCAGGGCATGCCGTGTCCCCTTGTGGGCCGCAAGCCCGGCGACATCGATTACTTCGTGATCCGCGAGAACACCGAGGGCGAGTACGGCAACGTCGGCGGCCGCATGTACGAAGGCACGGACCGCGAGGTCGTGACGCAGCTCGCCACGTTCTCGCGCAAGGGCACCGACCGCATCATGAAGTACGCCTTCGAGCTCGCGCGCACACGCAAGAAACATCTGACCTCCGCGACCAAGTCGAACGGCATCTCGATCACCATGCCCTACTGGGACGAGCGCTTCGCGGCGATGGCAAAGAACTACCCGGACGTGCGCACCGACCAGTACCACGTCGATGGGCTCACCATCCAGATGGTGCTGAATCCCGAGCGCTTCGACGTGATCGTCGCCTCCAACCTCTTCGGCGACATCCTGTCCGATCTCGGGCCGGCCACGGCCGGCACCATCGGCATCGCGGCCTCCGGCAACATCAACCCCGAGCGTACCGCGCCTTCGATCTTCGAGCCGGTGCACGGCTCGGCGCCCGACATCGCCGGAAGAAACATCGCCAACCCGCTCGCCACCATCTGGTCGGGCGCGCTGATGCTCGAGCATCTCGGCCATCGCGAGGCGGCGGCGGACATCCTGCGCGCCATCGAGCAGGTGATCATCGACGGCCCGCACACCCCCGACATGAAAGGCAAGGCGAGCACTGCCGATCTCGGCGCTGCTGTGGCGGAAGCGGTGCGCGCGCAGTCCAAGGTTCCTGCGTGAAGACCTACCGGATCGCCGCGATTCCCGGCGACGGGATCGGCAACGAGGTGATCCCGGCGGGCATCGAGGTCCTCGGAAAAGCGGCCGAGGGCTTTCGCCTGGAATTCGAGCCCTTCGACTGGAGCTCGCAGCGCTACCAGCAGACCGGGCGCTATATCCCCGAGGGCGGCCTTGAGCGGCTGAAAAAGTTCGACGCCATCTTCTTCGGTGCCGTCGGCGCGCCCGATGTGCCCGACCACGTTTCGCTCTGGGGCTTGCGCCTGCCGATCTGCCAGGGCCTCGATCAGTACGCCAACGTGCGGCCGGCCCGTGTGCTTGCCGGCGTCACCAGTCCACTCAGTGGTGGCAAAGCCATCGATTGGGTCATCGTGCGCGAGAACACCGAGGGTGAATATTCCGGCGCCGGCGGCCGCGTGCACACCGGGCTGGACAACGAGGTCGCGGTGGAGGTCTCGACCTTCACGCGCAGCGGCGTCGAGCGCATCCACCGTTTCGCGTTCGAGCTCGCGCGCCGGCGCCCGCGAAAGCATCTCACGCTCGTGACGAAGTCGAACGCGCAGCGCCATGGCATGGTGCTCTGGGACGAGCTGTTCTACGCGGTGGCGAAAGACTTCCCCGACGTCAAGACCGAGCGCATCCTGGTCGACGCGATGACCACGCGCATGGTGCTCAACCCCGCGGCCATCGATACGGTGGTGGCGTCCAACCTGCACGCCGACATCCTGTCGGATCTCGCCGCGGCGCTGTCGGGCTCGCTCGGCATCGCGCCGACCGCGAACCTCAACCCCGAGCGCCGGTTCCCGTCGATGTTCGAGCCGATCCACGGCTCGGCGTTCGACATCACCGGCAAAGGCGTCGCCAATCCGATCGCCACGTTCTGGACCGCGGCGCTGATGCTGGAGCACTTAGGCGAAGGTGCAGCAGCAGCGCGGATCATGCGGGCTGTCGAAGCGACAACGGCAAAGAGGATCTTCACGCCCGACCTCGGCGGCAATGCCCGCACCCGCGACGTCACTGCGGCGGTGATCGCGGCGCTGTAAATTACGGCCCGAAGGTTCCTATGAGCGACGCGCCCGCACCCGAAGAGCTGGAGAAGTGGCACAAGTGGTTCGCGGTCGAGTGCAATAACCGCGCGTGGCGGCTCGCCGAGCAGGCCTCGCGCACGCCGGCCGAAAACGAAGAGATGCTGCATTGCGCGCATGCCGCGGCGCTGCACTGGGCGAAGGTCGGCACCGAGGTGCACCACGCGCGCGCGGCCATCCTCCTGGGGCAGGCGCATGCACTGATCGGCGACGGCAAAAGCGCGCTGCAGTATGCGCGCGAGGCCTTTGCCTACGTCAGCGAGCACGAAAGTCCGGCGTGGCAAGTCGCCTTCGCGCACGCGGTGCTCGCCAACGCGGCGGCCGCCAACGACGAGCGCTCGCTGCACAGCACGCATTACGCGCGCGCCAAGGCGCTCGGCGGCGCCTTGACCGACGACGAGGAGCGCACGATCTTCGAAGCGACGTTCCGCACCGTTCCCGCTCCGGGCTGAATGTCGAGCCGTCTCTGGCACGAGGTCGATAGCTACATCACCGACACGCTCGTGCAGCCCGACGCCGCGCTCGCGGCAGCGCTCGAGGCGAGCGACGCCGCCGGGCTGCCGCAGATCAGCG
>VBCP01000267.1 GCA_005888925.1 Betaproteobacteria bacterium
TGCCCACGGCGGCAACCACCGCGCGGATCGCCGCCAGATCGCGCAGCCCGGGGGCGTAGAGCACGTCGGCGCCCGCTTTCTCGAAGGCCTGCAGCCGGCGGATGGTGTCGTCGAGGTCGCGGCGTCCATGCATGAAATTGTCGGCGCGCGCGGTCAATACGAAAGCAAACGGCAGCGAGCGCGCCGCTTCCACCGCCGCATGCACGCGCTCCACGGCCAGCGCGAAGTCGTAGATCGGCCGCGCCTCATCTCCAGTCGCATCCTCGATCGAGCCGCCGACCACGCCCGCCTGCGCCGCAAGCGGGATCAGCGCGGCCGCGGCGCGCGGCTCGTGGGCGTAGCAATTCTCGAGATCCGCGCTCACCGGGAGCGGCGTCGCTTGCGCGATCTGCTCGCAGTTCGCCAGCAGCTCCCCGCGGCTCACGGCGCCCTCGCCGTCGACGCGGCCGAGCGCGTTGGCGAGGCCGAGGCTCGTGCTCGCGAGCGCCTCGAAGCCGAGCGACGCGAGCAGCTTCGCACTGCCCGCGTCCCAGGCATTCGGAATGATGAACACGCCGGCGCGCTCGTGCAGCGCGCGGAATGCCGTGGCCTTCTCTTGTTGGGTCGTCACGGCAGCCGCAGCCGGCCCTTGATGATCTTGCGCGTCGGCGTGAGCGGCATCTCGGGGATCACCACCAGGCGCTCGGGCAGCTTGTTCTTGGCGATCTCCTTGGCGAGGAGATAGTGCGCCAGCTCGCCGAGGCTCGGCGCCTCGCTTCCCGGCTTGAGCGTGATGAAGGCGCAGGCCTTCTCGCCGAGCACCGGATCGGGCATCGGCACGATCGCCGACTGCAGGATCTGCGGGTGCGCATCGAGCAGCGCTTCGACGTCCGCCGGATTGAACTTGACGCCGCCGCGGTTGATGACGTCCTTGATGCGCCCGGTGATCGCGAAATACACACCGCGCGCTTCGGCGAGGTCGCCCGAGCGGAACCAGCCATCGGCCGTGAAAGCATGGGCGTTTTCTTCCGGATTGTTGTAATAGCCGGAGAACGCGAGCGGCCCCCGCACCTGCAGCTCGCCCTCCGCGGAGACGCGTACCTGCGTGCCCGGGCTCGGCCGCCCGGCGCTCGTGGCGGCGGCCTCGGTGCCGTCGCCGGGGCGCGTATAGAGCGCGGCCTGCAGCTCGGTCATGCCCCAAAGCTGGGTCACGGCGCAGCCGGGCAGCTTCTCCGCGAAATCGCGCACCAGCGCGGGCGGCGCCATCGAGCCCGAGACGATCGCGAGCTTGAGCGAGGACCAGTCGTGCCTTTCGAAGAGTCCCGCGTTGCGGCAGGCGGCGACATGCGCCGGCGCGGTCCACATCGCCGTGGGGCGCTCGCGTTCGACAGTTTGTGCGAGCTCATCCGGCTTGAAGGCCGGGAGCAGCACGGTGCAGGCGCCGACTGACCACGCACAGTGCAGCGAGTACAGCCCGTAGAGATGTGAGAACGGCGCGGGACACAGGACGCGCGAGTGCGCATCGAGCCGATGTTCCTGCGCGCCCATGCGGCTGTTGCCGAGCATCGTGCGATAGGCGTGCGGGACCGCCTTCGGCGATGCCGTCGTGCCGGAGGTGTAGAGCCGCAGGAACGGATCGCGCGAGTCGGGCGCCGGGTAGTCCGCAGGCAGTGGATCGGAGGCTTCGAGCGAGGCGAACGGAAAAGCAGAGGTAGGGCATGTGCACCGTGCACATCACCGCGCCGAGCCGCGCGATGGCGAGATGCACGACGATGAACTCGGGCGTGTTCGGCAGCTGCACCGCGACGACGTCGCCTTTGCCGATGCCTTTCCTGCGCAGGCCCTCGGCGACCCGCAGGACCCGCTCGTGCAGCCCCTGCCAGGTGAGCCTGCCCACCGCGGGCGCGTCGGGACGCGAAGCGGCGTGCTTGCCGAGCCACTGCCACAGCGTGTCGTCGTCGCGCCAGCAGCCGCGTGCCAGGTATTCGCGCTCGTCTTCGGCCCGGTAGGCGGGACGCTCCATCGGCGCCTATATTAGACGGATGGAAGAAGCCCTGACCGAGGCGCTCGTCCTCTCCAGAGTGCAGTTCGGGCTGAACATCGGCTTCCACATCCTGTTCCCGACGATCACCATCGGGCTCGCGTGGATCGTCGCCGGGTTCCGCATCCGCTACGAGATGACGCGCGACGAGGCCTGGCTGCGCACCTACAAGCTGTGGGTCAAGGTGTTCGCGCTCACCTTCGCGATGGGCGTGGTCTCCGGCGTGACGATGAGCTTCCAGTTCGGCACCAACTGGCCGGGCTACATGAACCGCGTCGGCAACATCGCGGGGCCGCTGCTCGCCTACGAGGTGCTGACCGCGTTTTTCCTCGAGGCGACCTTCCTCGGCGTGATGCTCTTCGGCATGCAGCGCGTCTCGGGGCGCGTGCACGTCGCATCAAGCGTGATCGTCGCGTTCGGCACTACGGTGTCGGCGTTCTGGATCCTCGCGCTCAACTCGTGGATGCAGACGCCCGCCGGCCACACGCAGCTCGGCGGCGCGCTCGTCGCCGAGAGCTGGTGGCGCGTGATCTTCAATCCCTCGTTTCCCTACCGCCTCGCGCACATGCTGCTCGCCTCGGGCATCACCGCGGCGTTCGTCGTCGCCGGGCTCTCGGCGTGGCGCCTGCTCGCCGCGCGCTCGGACGGCGCGGCGCTGAAGACGCTGCGCTTCGGCGCGCGGCTCGCCGCGGTGCTCGTGCCTTTGCAGATCTTCGTCGGCGACCTGCACGGCCTCAACACGCTCGAGCACCAGCCCGCCAAGATCGCGGCGATGGAAGCGCTGTGGCACACCGAGCGCGGCGCACCGCTCGTGCTGTTCGCGCTGATCGACGAAGAGCACGGCCGCAATCGCTTTGCCATCGAAGTGCCCAAGGGCGCGTCGCTGATCCTCAAGCACAGCCTGGACGGCGAAGTGAAAGGGCTGAGCGAGTTCGCCGACCGGCCGCCGGTAGCGCCGCTTTTCCTCGCGTTCCGCGTGATGGTCGGGATGGGCGTGCTGATGCTGATCCTCGCGTGGGGCAGCCAGTTCTGGCTGAAGGCCGCACCACCGCGGTGGCTGCTCTGGGCGTTCGCCGGCTTCACCTTCGCCGGCTGGGTCGCGACGCTCGCCGGCTGGCTCACGACCGAGATCGGGCGCCAGCCGTGGCTCGTCACCGGCATCCTGCGCACGGCGGACGCCGTGGGACCCGCCAGCGGCGCCAAGCTCGGCGCGAGCCTCACCGCCTACGCGGTCACGTACGCCGCGCTGCTCCTTGCCTACATGGTCACGCTCACCCACATGTCGCGGAGGGGTTGATGGACCTCGTGCTCGTGTTCGCAGCGCTGATGGGTTTCGCGATACTCCTCTACGTGCTGCTCGACGGCTACGACCTCGGCATCGGCATGCTGATGCCCGCGGCCGAGCGCAAGGAGCAGGAGCTGATGGTCGCCTCGATCGCGCCGTTCTGGGACGCGAACGAGACCTGGCTGGTGCTCGGCATCGGCCTGCTGCTGGTCGGCTTTCCGGTGGCGCACGGCGAGATCCTCGGCGCGCTCTACCTGCCGGTGGCGGCGATGCTGGTCGGCCTGATGTTGCGAGGCGTGGCCTTCGAGCTGCGGGTCAAGGCCGAGGGCTGGCACCGCGAGCTGTGGAACTGGCTCTTCTGGGCCGGCTCGACGCTCGCCTCCTTCGCGCAGGGCCTGATGCTCGGCCGCTACGTCACCGGCTTCGAGGCTGGCCTGGGCTACTGGCTCTTCGCGGCGGTGGTCGGCGCGAGCCTGTGCGGCGGCTACGTGCTGCTCGGCGCGACCTGGCTCGTGCTGCGCACGCGCGGCGAGCTGCAGGAGAAGGCGGTGCGCTGGGCGCGCTGGGGCCTCATGTGGGTCGCCCTCGGCATCGCGCTGGTGAGCCTGGGCACGCCGCTCGCGAGCGAGACGGTGCGCAGCCGCTGGTTCGACTTTCCGCGCACCCTCGGCCTGATGGTGCTGCCCGCCGCGACCGTGGCGATCGGCCTCTGGGTGTGGTTGACGCTAGGAAAATCGGACAGCAAGCCCTTTGCCGGCGCGGTGGCGATCTTCGTGCTGGCCTTCATGGGCCTCGCCTACAGCCTGTTTCCCTACGTGGTGATGGACAAGCTCACCATCTGGGACGCCGCGGCCGACGACAGCGCGCTCAGGTTCGTCGGCGTGGGCCTCGTCTTCGTGCTGCCCTTCATCCTCGCCTGGCAGATCTACTCGCACCGCGTGTTCCGCGGCAAGGTGCACCAGGGGATTTACGAGCGCTAAATAAAAAAGGGACCCGCGGGTCCCTTTTTGGGAAAGAAAATACGGCTATGCGGGGCGCGGGATCGGCACGAAGAACGATTCGCGCACGACGTCCTTGCCGGCGATCAGCTCCTCCGCTTCGCGCCGCTCCTCGTCGAACACCACGGCCGCGAGCTTTTGCAGCGTGTCGCGGGCTTCGTCGAGCGTTCTGCCATGGGAGTTCACGCCAGGCAGCTCTTCGATGAAGCCGATATAGCCGGAGTTCGACTTGAGATACACCGCGGTAAACGCGAGGCGTCCTTGTTCCATTCGTTCCTCCTGAGTTGCCGAAGGAACAGGTTACGCGAACAAGCTTTCAAAAGTATGACCGCGCGAAATTATTTTCCGATGGGCTGATACTTCAAAACTTCTGTGGTCATTACGACGACATTATTTCTGCAATGCGGCAATTGCGGTGCGCAAATTGCTGCGCTGCTCTGCAGATTTATTTTTCGAGCAGATGCCTTTTATCTTTTTTCTTGGCCCATTCGTCCGCATCGCTCGGCGCGGGCTTGCGCTCGATGATCGGCTTCCAGACCTGCGCGAGCTCCTTGTTGAGCGCGATGAATTCCTTCTGCGCATCGGGCACGTCGTCCTCCGCGAAGATCGCCTCGACCGGACACTCGGGCACG
>VBCP01000268.1:0-12596 GCA_005888925.1 Betaproteobacteria bacterium
CAGCGACGCCATGTCGAGGTTCAGCAGCCGCTTGTTCTTCAGGCTTTCGGGCACCTCTTCATTCACGATGCGCTGCGCGAGGCCTTCCACGATCGCGGTCTTGCCGACGCCGGGCTCGCCGATCAGCACCGGATTGTTCTTGGTGCGCCGCTGCAGGATCTGGATGCAGCGGCGGATCTCGTCGTCGCGCCCGATCACCGGATCGAGCTTGCCGGCGCGGGCGCGCTCGGTCAGGTCGAGCGTGTACTTCGCCAGCGCTTGGCGCTGGCTCTCATCACCTTGGGAAGACACATTCTCGCCCCCACGTACTTCCTCGATGGCCTTCTCGAGCGCCGCCCGCGTGACGCCCGCCTGCTTGAGGAGGCGCCCGGCGTTGCCCTTGTCGCTGGCGGCGGCCAGCAGGAAGAGCTCGGAGGCGATGTACTGGTCGCCGCGCTTCTGCGCTTCCTTGTCGGCGACGTTCAGCAGATTCGCGAGATAGCGCCCCATCAGCACCTCGCCCGGCTCGCCCTCCACGACCGGCAGGCGCGCGATGGCGTCGGCCAGGCTTTTTTTCAAAACACCCGATGCTCGGGCTCGATGTATTGCTGGTCCTTGCCGAGCGCCGTGGATTGCGCTTCGGCAAGCGCCTCCTGCAGCTTGGTCGTAAACTTCTCAAATCGCATCTCGTTGATCCTTCAAAAGCTTTCGGACTTTCCCTCAGGGAAGATGGGGCCATCCCCGGGGTATTCAAGGGAAAATTAAGGCGATGGAGCGGCGCACCAAGTTCAATGTTTTCTATGTGCTCTTCGCGGTGATGGCGATGCTCGCCGTCCAGGAGGGCTGGCGCCGCGCGCAGACCATCGAGGTCGTCCCCTACAGCGAGTTCGAGAAGTACCTGGAGGAGGACCGCATCTCCGAGGTCACGGTCTCCGACCAGCACATCACCGGCAAGCTGAAGAAGCCCGAGGGCGGCAAGACCGTGGTGATCGCCAACCTCGTGCCGCCCGAGCTCGCCGACCGGCTCTCGCGCTACGACGTCAAGTACACCCGCGTGGTGGAAAGCACGCTGCTGCGCGACATGCTTTCCTGGGTGGTGCCGGCGCTGGTGTTCTTCGGCATCTGGTACCTGCTCGCGCGGCGCATGTCGCAGGGCGGCGGCCTGGGCGGCGGCTTCATGAGCATCGGCAAGAGCCGCGCGAAGATCTACGTCGAGGCCAAGACCGGCGTCACGTTCGCCGATGTCGCGGGCGTGGACGAAGCGAAGGCCGAGCTGCAGGAAGTGGTCGAGTTCCTGAAGGACCCGAAGAAGTACGGGCGCCTGGGCGCGCGCGTGCCGAAGGGCGTGCTGCTGGTGGGCCCACCCGGGACGGGGAAGACCCTTCTTGCGCGCGCGGTCGCCGGGGAGGCCCGCGTGCCGTTCTTCTCCATCTCCGGCTCCGAGTTCGTCGAGATGTTCGTCGGCGTGGGGGCGGCGCGCGTGCGCGACCTCTTCGAGCAGGCGCGCGGCAAGGCGCCGGCGATCATCTTCATCGACGAGCTCGACGCGCTCGGCCGGGCGCGCGGCGCCGGGGGCTTCGGCGGCCACGACGAGCGCGAGCAGACCCTGAACCAGCTGCTGGTCGAGCTCGACGGCTTCGACCCGACCACTGGCCTGGTGCTCCTCGCCGCGACCAACCGGCCCGAGATCCTCGATCCGGCGCTGTTGCGCGCCGGGCGCTTCGACCGGCAGATCCTGGTCGACCGGCCCGACAAGATCGGGCGGCTGCAGATCCTCAGGGTGCATGCCACGAAAATAAAACTCGCCCCCGGCGTCGAGCTCGAGCAGGTCGCCGCGCTCACGCCGGGTTTCTCCGGCGCGGATCTCGCCAACCTGGTGAACGAAGCCGCCTTGCTCGCGACGCGGCGTGGCGCGGAGGAGGTTTCGCTCAGCGACTTCACGCAGGCGATCGAGCGGCTGATCGCCGGCCTCGAGAAGAAGAACCGCGTGCTCAACCCGCGCGAGCGGCGCATCGTGGCGCACCACGAGATGGGCCACGCGATCGTCGCCATGGCGCTGCCCGGGACCGATCCGGTGCACAAGATCTCGATCATCCCGCGCGGCGTCGGCGCGCTCGGCTACACCATCCAGCGCCCGACCGAGGACCGCTTTCTCATGACGCGCGAGGAGCTCGAGAACAAGATGGCGGTGCTGCTCGGCGGGCGCGCCTCCGAGGAGGTGGTCTTCGGCCACCTCTCCACCGGCGCGGCGGACGATCTGGCGAAAGTCACCGACATCGCGCGCAGCATGGTGATGCGCTACGCCATGGTGCAGGCGCTCGGCCCGGTCGCCTATGAAGAGGAGCGCCCGCCGTTCCTCGGCGGCCCGCTGCCGCAGGGCCACCGCGAGTACAGCGAAGCCACGGCGCGCGAGATCGACGTCGCCGTGCGCACCATCGTGGATGCCGCCTACCAGAAGGCACTCGAGATCCTGCGGCGCAACCGCGCCGCGCTCGAATCCTGGGCGCAGAAGCTGCTCGAGAAAGAGACGCTCGCCGAAGCCGAGCTCGCCGATCTCAGGGGCGCCGTGGCGCAACCGGCGTGAGGCGCGAGGCAGCGCTGTACGCGCTGCTCGCAGCGTGGATCCTGCTCGGCTTGTTCGGCCACGATCCGTGGAAACCGGACGAGGCCTATACCTTCGGCCTGGTCTACCACATCCTCGAGAGCGGCGACTGGCTGGTGCCGACGCTCGCCGGCGAGCCCTTCGTCGAGAAGCCGCCGCTCTTCTTCTGGACCGCCGCGCTGTTCGCGAACGCGCTACCGGGCGCGCTGCCGGTCCATGACGCCGCGCGCCTGGCGAGCGCCTTCTACGTCGCCCTGACGCTCGCCTTCACCTATCTCACCGCCAAGGACTGGTGCGAGTCACCGATTGCAGCACCGCTGATCCTGGCCGGCTGCTTCGGCTACCTGCAGCACGCGCATCAGCTCATCACCGACAACGCGCTGATGGCGGGCATTGCGCTCGGTTTGCTGGGACTCGCGCGCAGCTCGGGCCTGCTGCTCGGCACGGCTGCCGGCATTGCCTTCCTCTCGAAGGGCCTGCTCGGCCCGGGCATGCTAGGCCTGATCGCGATCGCGCTCCTGCTGTTCCGCGAGTGGCGCACGCCGGCCTATCTCAGAAGCTGGTTGGTCGCGCTCGCCGCCTTTCTGCCGTGGGCACTTATCTGGCCGACGCTGCTCTACCTGCACTCGCCCGCGCTCTTCAACGAGTGGTTCTGGGTCAATAATTTCGGGCGCTTCAGCGGCGCGGCGGGACTCGGGGGCGTGCTCGATCATGCGCACTACGCGAAGGCGCTCGTCTGGTTCGCGCTCCCCGCGTGGCCGCTTGCCGTCGTGGCGCTGTTGCGCGATCGCCTGCGCTCGCCGCTCGTGCAGCTGGCGATGCTCGCCTTCATCGTCATGCTCGCCGTGCTGAGCGCGGCGTCCGCGGCGCGCACGCTGTACGGCTTGCCGTTACTCATACCGCTCGCGCTCCTGGCCGCAGTCGGCCTGGAATCCATACCGCGCTGGCTGGCGTGGCCGCTGCATGTCACTGCAGTCGCCGGCGCTGCGGCCCTCGGCCTCGCGCTATGGCTCGGTTGGGCGGCGCTGCTCGCGGGCTGGAGGCCCGCGTTCCTCGAAGAGTATTCTCCCGGCTTCACGCCCACGCTCGAGCCGGTGGCGGTCGGCGCCGCCGTTGCGATCACCGCGCTCTGGTGCTATTCGTGGCTGCTATCGCTGCCGGTGCGCTGGCTTGCCGGCGTGGCGTTGGTCTGGGGGCTCGCCATGACGCTATGGCTGCCGTGGCTCGACTACGCCAAGAGCTACCGCGGCGTTGCGGCCCAGATGCATGCGGTGCGTGTGCAGAAGCCCGGCTGCGTCGCGACGCAAGGCCTTACCGAGCCGCAGCGGGCGATGTTCCACTACTACTCCGGCATCCGCGCGCCGAGCGGCAAGGACTGTCCATGGCTGCTGATCCATAGCGGAAGTGCGCAAATGCCGGCGCCCGGCGATGGCTGGAAGCCCGCATGGCGCGGCACGCGGCCGGGGGATACGAAGGAGTTTTTCTGGCTGTTCAGCCGCTAGCGCGGCCGAGCTTTTCCAGCGACTCGCGGCGCTGCGGATCGTGCTCCATGCCGTCGTAGACGATCAAGTCGAAGCTGCCGTCATAGGACGCGATTTTCGCCGGGTAGCCCATCACCACGGCGCGCGGCGGCACCGAGCGCGTCACCACCGAGCCGGGAAAGATGTAGGCATCGTCGCCGATGGTGATCCTGCCGACGATCATGGCGCCCGCGCCGATGAAGACGCGGTTGCAGATGGTGGGACGGCCGCGCTCCTCGCCGCGCCCGGCGACGCCGAGCGTCACGTTCTGCTCGATGGTGCAGTTCGCGCCGATCGAGCCGCGGCCGAGGATGATGGCGCCGAAGCTCGGCAGGTACAGGCCGCCGCCGATCTGGGCATCACGCGGCAGGCAGATGCCGGTGATGATCTCCATCACCTTCTGCAGGATCGCGGCAAAGGTCTTGGCCGCCGCGCGCAGCGCGCCGCCGGGCAGCCACTCCACGAGCGCATGGCAGGGGCGATAGACGCAGCTCGCCCAGAAGCCCTGGGCGAGGAAGATGGTGGCGATCGCCGAATGCCCGGCGAGGCGATAGCGACGGTAGTCGAGGTAGAGCAGGCGGCACCATTCCGGCAGCCGCAGCACGCGGCGCGCGGCGCTCTTTCCGAGGGCGTCGACGCCCGCGCTCATGCAGGGCTGACGGGCCGGGACTTCGCCAATATCGCGCGTATTTCCCCCCCGGCATCCGCGTAAGTCTCGACGCCGGCGAACGCCGGATTTCTTTCGAGCTGCCTTGCCAGACCCGCGCCCTGGCCGTGGCCAACCTCGAAGCCGAGCCACATAGACGCCGCCGTTGATTGCGGCCTCGGGCTCGTGCTGCGAGATCTAGGGATGCATCTCCTTGACCTTCGCCGCCGAGCTGTACGGCGGATTGCAGCTCAGGAAGTCGCAGCGCCCGACGAATTCCGGAGCTTCGAAGGGCTCGAGCAGGTCGCCCAGGCGCAGCTCGACACGCGCGCCATGACCGGTGAAGTTCACGTTGCGCCGCGCGAGCGCCACCGCCTCTTGCGACAGATCCGAGGCAAGGACCCGCGCTTGCGGCTCGTAGTGCGCGTACGCGAGCGCGAGGTTCGCGCTGCCGGTGCACACATCGATCACCAGCAGCGCGCCGCGCTTGCGCGCCATGCAGCCGATCTTGGCGAGCGCGGCACGGCCGAGGATCTCGGTTTCCTTGCGCGGGATCAGCGCGTCGGGTCCGGCAAGCAGCTCCAGGCCGAGAAAGGTCTGGCGCTCCGTGAGATGGGCGAGCGGGACACCCGCCTTCTTGCGCTCGAGCAGCTCGCGCAGCCGCTCGAGGCTGTCGGTATCGAGGGCGGGAAGGCTCGCTTGCGGGGCGCGGTCGACCGAAACCGGCGCGCCGCATGCGGTGCTCCACAGTGCCGAGAGCAGCCGCTCCGGTGTCTCCTCGGGCTTGTCCGGCAGCGGCGTCCAGAAACGCTGCACCTCCTGCAGGAGGTCGTTGAACGTCGTCGAGGCATGGAGCTGCATCGTCCCCGGCATTTAAAGACAGCGGGGCGACAGCCTCTAGCTTCGCGCCCTGGCCGGCTTAGACCAGACGGACTATGACTTCCAGCGGCCTGCCGCCTGGTCGTCCGCCGCCTTGGCCTCCACCCAGGCGGCGCCGCCGGCGCGGTGTTCCTTCTTCCAGAACGGCGCCTGGGTCTTCAGGTAATCCATGATGAATTCGCAGGCAGCGAAGGCGTCGCCGCGGTGCGCGCTCGCCACCGCCACCAGCACGATCTGGTCGTTGGGCTGCAGCTCGCCGTAGCGGTGAATCACGGTGCAGTCCATCACCTGCCAGCGCGACGCCGCCTGGTCGACGATCCCGCGGATCGCGTTCTCCGTCATTCCGGGATAATGCTCGAGCGTCATGCGCACGTCGCGCACCAGCCCGACGAAGCTCGCCACCGCGCCGACCTTGCTGTCCTTCGAAATGGCGCGCACCTCTGCCCCGAGGTCGAAGTCTTCGCGCTGGACCGCGACTTTCATCCGCTGCCTTTCATCCACCCGTGACCGGGGGAAAGAATGCCACCTCGTCGCCGGCCTTGATCGCCGCCGCCGGTTGCGCCATGTCCTGATTCACCGCCGCGCGCACCGCGCGGTTGGGTGCGAACGCGCTCGCCCAGGCGCCGCCGCGTGCGCGCAAGTGGTCGCGCAGGCCGCCGATCGTGTTGATATTTGACGGCAGATCGAGCTCCTCGCGGGGACGGCCGAGCTGCTCCCGGAGGGCCGCGAAGAAGAGGACCGTAACCTTCACCCTCATTTCACCAAAATAGCTCAGCGTACGGCAGGAAGCGCACATTGTCCCCCTTGCGGATCGCGTGCGCTGCGGGGTTGTCGATCAGGCCGTCGGCCCACGCGGTGGAAGTAAGGACCGCCGAATCCTGCGTCGGGTAGAGCTCGAGGCCGCCTTGCGCGTTCCACTTGGCGCGCAGGAATTCGCGCCGGCTATCGGGTTCGGGCCAGTCGAAATCGGCGCGCGCGGCGATGGCCCGGGGACCGGTGTCGGTCATGCCCTGGGCCTTGAGGATGAACGGGCGCACGAAGATCAGGAAGGTGACGAAGCTGGAGACCGGGTTCCCGGGCAGGCCGATGAAGAACGCCTTGCCCACGTTGCCGAAAGCAAGAGGGCGTCCCGGCTTCATCGCGATGCGCCACATGAGGAGCTCCCCCTCGGCTTCGACCGCGGGCTTCACGTAATCGGCATCGCCCACCGATACCCCGCCGGAGGTGACCACGAGGTCGCACTCGCTGGCCGCGCGGCGCAGCACTTCGCGGGTCGCTTGGAGCGAATCCGGCACGATGCCGTAGTCGGTGAGCTCGCAGCCGAAGACTTCGCCGAGGCCACGCAGCGTGAAGCGGTTCGAGTTGTAGATGCGCCCCGGCGCGAGCGGCTCGCCCGGCATGACGAGCTCGTCGCCGGTGAAGAACAGGCCCAGCCTGAGCTTGCGATAGACCGGCAGCGTGCGGATGCCCACCGAGGCGGCAAGGCCGGTGTCCTGCGGCAGCAGGCGCTTGCCGGCGGGCAGGATCTCTGCGCCTTTCGCGATATCGCTGGCGACGCGGCGGATCCACTGGCCCGCCTCCGGTTTTCTGCTGATGCGGACTTCATCTCCCGCGATGCTGCAGTGCTCCTGCATCACCACGGCATCGGCTCCCGACGGGATCGGCGCGCCGGTGAAGATGCGCGCCGCGGTGCCGGGCTTGAGCGGGTGCCCAACCGAGCCGGCCATGATCCTTTGCCCCACCTTCAGCGTAAGACCATCGGCAATGCGCACGGCGTAGCCGTCCATCGCGCTGTTGTCCAGCGGCGGCACGTCCATCGTCGAGCGTTGTGATCGCGCCAGCACGCGGCGGGTCGCCTCCAGTGTCGCCACCTCTTCAACCTCGGCCACGGGCCGAGCTTGCGACAACATCTGCGCGAGCGCCTCGTCGACGGAAAGCAGGCCCTTGTTCATTGCAACCTAAGATGCGCGAGGATGAAGGACGAGATGGCCGCGTCGTCGTTCAGCTCGAGTAGCGGCAGGCGCGTCTCGATCCGCGAATCGCTCGCCACGGCGACGATGTGCGGATCGTTCGGATGCAGCAGCGGCTCGCCGGTGACGCGGCGCCACACTTCCAGCTTGGGGATCGGCGCGTGCTTGAAGCCCTCGACGATCACGAGGTCGCAGGGCGAGAGGCGCGCGAGCTGCGCCTCGAACGCGGGCTCGGCCGCCCCGCGCAGCTCGTGCATCAGCACCCAGCGCCGCGACGAGGTGACGAGCACCTCGGCGGCGCCGGCGTGGCGGTGGCGGTAGGAGTCCTTGCCCGGCTGGTCGACATCGAACGTGTGGTGCGCGTGCTTGATGAGCGATACGCGCAGCCCCGCGCCGGCGAAGCGCGGGATGAGTTTCTCGATGAGCGTGGTCTTGCCGCTGCCCGACCAGCCGGCGAAGCCGAAGACTTTCATACGAAAAGCATTTTCGCACCGGCGACGGCCAGCACGACAGCCAGCAATTGCCGGATGAACGGGTTCGTAAAGCGACGACTGCCGTATTCGGCGCCAAGCCAGCCGCCGGCGAGCACAGCGCAGCCGAGGATCCAAATCTGCGCCGGGAGCGAGGCTGATTGCATGGTGAAGCCGGCGGCGAGTCCGGCAATCGAGTTGACGAGGATGAATGGCGCTGCGACCGCGGAGGTCTGCTTGGTGCCCGCCCAGCCGAGGATTAGCAGCAGCGGACTGAGAAAGATGCCGCCGCCCACGCCGGTCAGCCCCGCGAGCAGACCCAGCACGGCGCCGACCGCCATCGCCACCACGAGCGGCGGCTCGCGCACCGCGCGCATTTCTTCGCCGGCGCGCGCGCTGCGCCAGAGCTGCCAGGCCGCATAGATCAGCACCACGCCCACCAGGATCTTGTAGGCGTGACCCGGGAGCGTGATCGCGCCGCCGACGAATGCGAGCGGCACTGACACCACGGCAAAAGGCCAGAAGAGGCGCCAGCGGAAATAGCCGGCGCGCTGGAATTTGTACGTCGCGATCGCGGAAACCAGGATGTTGAGGACCAGGGCGATCGGCCGCATCTCCTGCGGCGCAACGCCGGCGAGCGCCATCGCCGCGATGTAGGCGGACGCGCCGCCGTGGCCGACCGACGCATAAGCGAAGGCAGCGACCAGCATGCCCGCGGCGAGCGCCGCGATGAGGAGCTCGTTCACTCGTGCGCGTTCGGAAAGAAGAGCTGCT
Organism: Betaproteobacteria bacterium; assembly: GCA_005888925.1. Taxonomy (GTDB): domain Bacteria; phylum Pseudomonadota; class Gammaproteobacteria; order Burkholderiales; family SG8-39; genus SCGC-AG-212-J23. The sequence continues at coordinate 8,841 of VBCP01000268.1, forward strand.
CGCCGCCGATGCGGTAGTCGGCGATCGCCTTTTGCCCGTCCGCCGAGACGAGCCAGTCGATGAACGCCTGGCCCATCTCCCGCTTCACGCTCGGATGCTTCGCCGGGTTGACCAGCATCACGCCGTACTGGTTGTAGAGCCGCTTGTCGCCTTCGACCACGATCGCGAGGTCGCCGCGATTCCTGAACGTAAGCCAAGTGCCGCGATCGGCGAGGATGTAGGCATCCATCGCCGCAGCCGTGTTGAGCGCCGGTCCCATGCCCTGGCCCGTGTCGCGGTACCAGGGGCCTTTCTCCCTTCCGATGTCGATACCGGCCAGCTTCCAGATCTCGAGCTCCGCGAAATGCGTGCCGCTGCGGTCGCCGCGCGAGACGAAGGGCGCGCGCGCCGCGCGGATGCGCTGAAAGGCGGTGACCACGTCCTTCGTGCCGGCGAGCTTGGCCGGATCGGACTTCGGGCCAAGCAGCACGAAGTCGTTGTACATCACGTCCTGGCGCCTTACGGCATGGTCCTCCGCCAGGAACTTCTCTTCCAGCGGCTTGGCGTGCACCAGGACCACGTCGGCATCGCCGCGCCGGCCGATGTCGAGCGCCTGTCCGGTGCCGACCGCGACGACGCGCACTTCGATGCCGCTTTTGGCGGTGAAGATCGGCAGCAGGTGCCGGAAGAGCCCCGATTGCTCCGTCGAGGTGGTCGAGGCGACGGTGATGAAGCCGGCAATCGCGGCGGCGAGCGCTACACCCACGGCAGCTCTCCCTTCACGAACGCAGCGGCTTCGGCGGTTGCCGGGCGCGCGAAGAATTGCTCGATCGGCGCGCGCTCCAACACGCGCCCAGCCTGCAGATAGATGACTTCGTCGCCGAGGCGCCGCGCCTGCCCGAGGTTGTGGGTGGCCATCACGATCTTGGTCCCGGCGGCGTCGAAGGCCTTGATCACCGTTTCGATCTCGCGCGCTGCGCTCGGATCGAGGTTCGCCGTCGGCTCGTCGAGGAACAGCACCTCCGGGTGCAGCGCCCAGGCGCGCGCGAGCGCAAGGCGCTGCTGCTCGCCGCCGGAGAGCACGCGCGCCGGGCGCTGCGCGAGGTGCCGCAGGCCGACCTCGTCCAGCGCGGCGCGGGCCTGCGCTTCGCGCTCGCCGGAGGGAACACCGGCGAGCTGCAATGCATAGACTACGTTGGCCAGCGCCGAGCGCCTTAGCATGACCGGACGCTGGAACACCATCGCCTGGCGCCGGCGCAGGCTCGCCGGATCGGCTTCGCTCCAGCGCACGCGGCCCGCCGTCGGCCGGAGCAGGCCGTGCATCAGGCGCATCAGCACGCTCTTGCCGGCACCGTTGGCGCCGAGGATCACGGTGCTCGGGCCGGCCTCGATCGAAAGCGACACGCCGGCGATGATCCGCTGGCCGTTGCTCGCATACGCGACGTTGTCGAGCGTGAGCGGCAGGATCGAAGAGCTCATCCGCGCATTATCCGAAGCGCCTTTGCGCCGCTTCCTTCACGAGCTGGGCGCCGGCGTTCAGCACCAGCACGATGGCGATCAGCACGAAGCCCAGGCCCAGCGCGAGCGGCAGATCGCCCTTCGAAGTTTCCAGCGCGATGGCGGTGGTCATGACGCGCGTCACGCCGTCGATGTTGCCGCCGACGATCATCACCGCGCCGACCTCGGCGCTCGCCCGGCCGAGGCCCGCCAGCACCGCGGTAATCAGCGAGAAGCGCGCGTCCCAGAGCAGTGTCAGGGCCGCCTGCATGCCCTGTGCGCCGAGCGAGCGCAGCTGCTCCTCGTACTCGCGCCACGCGTCCTCGAGCGCCTGGCGCGCGAGCGCGGCGATGATCGGCAGGATGAGGATCGTCTGCGCGATGATCATCGCGCCGGGCGTGAAGAGCAGCCCCAACTCGCCGAGCGGGCCGGCGCGCGAAAGCAGGAGATACACGAGCAGTCCGACCACCACCGGCGGCAGCCCCATCAGCGCGTTGAGCGTGACGATCGCGCCGCGGCGTCCCGGAAAGCGCTTCACCGCGAGAGCCGCCCCGAGCGGCAGGCCGAGAAGCGTGGCGAGCAGCACCGCACTCAGACTCACCTCGAGGCTGAGGAGCACGATGCGCCAGAGCTCGGCGTCGAGCTGGAACACGCGCTGCAATCCTTCTGCGATCGCGCTTAGCATATGTGGAAGAGTATCGCCTGCCCGCACCGATGAACAAAAACGCGCATCCCGCGGTCACCTTCTCCGAGGCGCTCACCTTCTGGCTGAAGCTCGGCTTCATCAGCTTCGGCGGCCCTGCGGGGCAGATCGCGATCATGCACCGGGTCCTGGTGGACGAGAAAAAGTGGATCGAGGAGCAGCGCTTCCTGCATGCGCTCAACTTCTGCATGCTGCTGCCCGGACCCGAGGCGCAGAAGCTCGCCACGTATGTCGGCTGGCTGCTGCATGGGACGCGCGGCGGCCTCGCCGCCGGGATCCTCTTCGTGCTGCCCGGCGCGCTGGTGATGCTGGCGCTGAGCGCGCTCTACGCGCTCGGGCGCGGCATCCCGGCGGTCGAAGGCGCCCTGTTCGGCATCAAGGCGGCGGTGCTGGTGATCGTGGTGGAGGCGCTGCTGCGCATCGGCCGGCGCGCACTCAAGACGCGCCTGCTGATCGGCGTCGCGGGCGCGGCGTTCCTCGGCATCTTCTTTCTTGGCCTGCCCTTCCCGCTGATCGTGCTCGCCGCGGGCCTGGCCGGGTTCTTCCTCGCCGAGGCGCGCGCCGGCGAAGCTGCGCCCCCGGTATCGGGACGGTGGCGGCACGCGGCGATCGCCGCCGCTGCCGGGCTTGCGTTGTGGTGGGCACCGGTGGCGGCCGTGGTGCTGCTCCTGGGGCCGGGCCATGTGCTCGCGGACATCGGTCTGTTCTTCTCGAAGCTGGCCGTGGTGAGCTTCGGCGGGGCCTATGCGCTGCTCGCGTACATGGCGCAGCAGGCGGTCGAGACTTATCACTGGATGAGCGCGCCGGAGATGGTCGATGGCCTGGGCCTCGCCGAGACCACGCCGGGCCCGCTGATTCTGGTGACGCAGTTCGTCGGCTTTCTGGCCGCCTACCGTGACGCCGCCCCGTTCTCGCCGGTCGCCGCCGGCGTGATCGGCTCGGCGCTCACCACCTGGGTGACCTTCGTGCCGGCGATGCTGCTCATTTTTGCCGGCGCGCCGTTCGTCGAGCAGCTGCGCGCCAATCAGCGCCTGTCGGGCGCGCTTGCGGCGATCACGGCCGCCGTCGTCGGCGTGATTCTCAACCTCACCGTCTGGTTCGCGCTGCACGTTCTGTTCGGGCAGGTCGAGGAGGTTCACGCCGGGCCCCTGCGCTGGTACGCCTTCGATCCGTTCGCGCTGGATCTCAAGGTCGCCGCGCTCGCGCTGCTCGCCGCCGCGCTGGCCTTCGGGTTGCACCGCGGCCTGGTCGAGCTGGTACTCATCATGGCCGCGCTCGGCATCGCGATACGATTGCTGCTTCCCCTCTAGGAGATGCCATGGCGGCCTACGTGATCGGCGAAGTCGACGTGATGGACCCGGCGGCGTACGAGGACTACCGCAAGCAGGTCGGGGCGGTGCTCGCGAAGTACGGCGGCCGGTTTCTCGCGCGCGGCGGGAAAGTGGAAGCGCTCGAGGGCGGCTGGTCGCCCAAGCGCCTGGTGCTGCTCGAGTTCGCCAGCATGGAGCAGGCGCTCAAGTGGTACCGCTCGCCGGACTACGCGCCGCTCATCAAGCTGCGCCAGAAGGCCTCGCGCG